>CAYTJW010000006.1:0-32835 GCA_964438135.1 uncultured Thermoanaerobaculia bacterium | reverse complement strand
GGCCACGGCCCCATTGTCGGCCGCGGCGCCGGCGGTGGCAATCGGTGGCCGTCGCCGGCAGCGGGGCGCGGCGGTCACGCCTTGAGCTCGAGCAGCCGCTCGAGGTAGCGCGAGCGGACCTGCCGGCTGGCGAGCGCCTGCTGGATCGGCGGCAGGCGGAGGACGACGCCGAGGATCGCGGCCAGGGCGCGGTGGCCGGCGGTCTGGCGCTGGAAGATGAGCCTCGCCAGGGTGCCGCGCTCGATCGCCATGACGACGATGCGGTGGGTGGTGTCGACCGGGGTCAGCACCCGCTCCGCGCGGCGCTCGAGGCGGATCGCGTGCTTCGGGCACGGGCGCACGCACACCCCGCAGCCGAGGCAGAGCCGCTCGTCGACCCTGGCCGTGCGTCGCGCCGGGCGGTGGGGGTCGTTGGCCGAGACCAGCGCCAGCGCCTCCACCGGGCAGGCGTTGACGCAGGCGCCGCAGCCCTGGCAGGCGGCCACGTCGACCGCCGGCAGGAAGGCGGTGGTGTGGACCGGGTGGAGCAGGCCGTGGCGGCGGGCGGCGATCATCGCCTCGCAGCAGCAGCCGCAGCAGTTGCAGATGAAGCCGACGTCGCGGCGGACGTTCTCGCCGAACTGGACCAGGCCGAGGTCGCGCGCCTGCGCCAGCAGGTCCAGCCCCTCGGCCGCGTCGACACGGCGGGCGAAGCCGTGGCGGACGAGCGAGCCGGCGACCCGGCCGAAGGTCAGGCAGATGTCGAGCGGCGCCGAGCAGGCGCGGCCGACGTGCTGCATCTTGTGGCGGCAGTAGCACAGCGACACGCCGATGGCCTCGGCCTGGCGGACGACCTCGCTCGCCCGCTCCCAGTCGAGCACCTCGAGCAGCTGCTCGGGCGAGAGCGCCGGCTCCGCGACGAAGGCCCGGCCGAGCTGGGTCTCGCCGGTGGCGAACAGCTCGCGGACGAAGTCCTCCTCGACGTTGAGGTACTGGTAGTAGAGCTCGGCCAGCAGCTTCTGGTCGACGTCGCCGCGGACGCGCATCAGCGAGAACTCGAAGAAGCCGGCCATCGGCGGCGGCAGGACGTAGCGGGTGACGCCGTCGAGTGAGTAGTCGAGCAGCACCGCCCGGCTCGCCAGGGCGTCCAGCACCTGCCGCGCCTCGGCCTCGGGAACGCGCCAGCGCCGCGCCGCGGTGCGGGCCTCGAACGGCATCACCGGCAGCTGCGCCACCAGCTCGGCCTCGCGCTCGGAGAAGAGCAGGGCGAGGATCCGGTACAGCACCTCCGACGGCGGCGCGCCCTGCGGCAGGGCGTTGAGCCGCCCGACCAGGTGCCGGTACCCCTCGCGCGCGGTCAGGTGGTGGGCCACGCCTCGCGCTCCCCTGCCGCCACGCTACCACGGCGGCAGCCGGGGCCGAGCCGGCCTGCGGCATCTCCGCGCCGCCCGCGTCTCGCGCCGGACCCGGGGGTCACGGGGCGAGGGCCTGGAACCCGTCGAAGGCCCTGATCTTCGGGTCGGCCGTGAGCAGCGCGAGGCCCTCGAGGCGGGCCTGGGCGACGAGCAGGCGGTCGAAGGGGTCGCGGTGGAGTGGCGGCAGGGTCGCGACGTGGAGGGCGTGCCGGTGGTGCACGGGCAGGCCGACGACCCCCTGCTGCTCCATCCGCCGGGGGACGTACTCCGCGGGCGGGTCCGGCAGCGGCAGCCGCCCGATCGCCCACTTGACGGCGATCTCCCAGGCGCTGGCGGCGGACAGGAAGAGCTCGGTCGCGGGGTCGAGCAGGAGCTCCAGGACCTCGGGCCGGAACCGGCGCGGCGAGGCGCTCATCCACAGCCAGCAGTGGGTGTCGAGCAGCAGCCTCATCGCTCGAAGGTCGCCAGCAGCTCCTCGGGCAGGGGAGCGTCGAAGTCCTCCGGCACCGACAAGCGCCCCTCGTCCTGGCCGAGCGCCCGCCGGCGCCGCGGCGCGTACGGGACGAGCCGGGCGATCGGCCGGCCGGCCTTGGCGATCACCACCTCCTCCCCCGCGAGCACGCGCTCGAGCAGGCGGGAGAGGTGGGTCTTGGCCTCGTGGACGTTGACCTGGCTCACAAGAGAAGACTAGACCATGAGGTGGACTTAGTCAACTCGGTGGCGCCGGCAGGGGGTGCGACCGGAACGCGGGCGGCGTGCTCATGGTCGAGCGCTGCGAGCGCCGGAGCCCACCCCCGTGCACGAGCGGCAGGGACGCCACCGCCGGGGACCTCGCGGGTGAGCGCCGACGACCCTGACGCCGATCGTGAGGGTCAGCTCGGCTTGAGGCCGTGGGGCGCCAGCTCCTCGAGGGCGGCGCGCCACCTCTGCCTGGCCTGGGACAGCCGCTCGGCCAGCTCGGCGAGGTGATCTCGCGGGGCGGGGTCGGGCGGGCGTTGGGGGTCGTCCCACTGCCGCGGAACGTCGACCAGCTCGAAGGCCCTCGCCTCGAGACGGCTCAAGGTGAGTTGCCCGGCCGCGTCGCAGGCCAGCTCGACGGAGGGCCCTTCCCAGCCCCCCAGCGCGCGGGCTCGCCCGCCCTCGACCTCCACCGTCTGCAGCCCGAGCAGCGGCTCGAGGGCGGCGTGGACCGCGCCCGACCACCGCCCCCAGGTCGCCCAGTCAGGCAGGCTCAGGCTCGCGTTCCAATGGGCGGTGGCCTTCAGGGTCACGTCCAGCCGTACCACCCCTGCCTCGGTCTGGAGCATCAGCTCCCGGTGGCCGAAGAGCTCGGTGAGGACGTCCTCCTCCGTGGTCGCGGCCCGCGCCGAGTGAAGGGCGCGCCAGGTCCACTCGACGGTCATCCAACAGGTGAAGACCCCGTCGCTCTCCCGCCCGAAGTCGGGCAGGTCGAGCGTGACCCGGCGGTCTCCGTGGTGCAGGTCCAGGTGCTCGCTCAGCCCGAGCGGCCCGATGGGCATCCCCGCCTCGGTCAGCTCGTCGACCACCGCATTCCGGAACTGCTCGTGGTTCATGCGCCTCCCCCAACCGAACGCGCGCATCGTAGGGCATCGGCCGCGGCAGTGGGAGCCCCTGCCGGCCTCCGGGACGCGACCTCGGGCAGCGCCCCGCGGTGGTCGCCGCGGAGGGCGGGTCGTCGACCGGTTCCGCCGGTTCTCCAGTCATGGCTCGTGTGGCTCGCGCGCCCTTCGACCCTCGCAACCTCGGTTACCGCTACCCCGTCCTGGTGCCCATGGCCGTCCTCGAGCCCCGTGCGGCGGCCGGGAGCCGGCGCCGAGGCGCGCGGGACCTGATAGGCTGGAAGCAGCGAGATGACTCGCGGTAACCAGCTGATCCGGCAGTGGCGCCTGCTGCGGGCGGTGGAGGCGAGCCGCCACGGTCGCACCGCGCTCGAGCTGCACGCCGAGGTGGCGGACCTCGGCAGCCCGCGCACCGTCTACCGCGACCTCGAGGCCCTGCAGGGCGCCGGCTTCCCCCTCTACCAGGACGACGGCGGCCGCTGGCGCCTGCTCGCCCCTTCCGAGGGGGGACCGGTGACACCCGTGCAGCCCACGGAGATGGTCGCCCTGCTGCTGTCCGAGCAGGTCATGGAGCCGCTCCGCGGCTCGGAGCTGGCCGAGCCGTTGGTGCGGCTGCGGGCCAAGCTCGAGGCGATGCTCGGCCCCAAGGCGCGGGCCTATGTCGAGCAGCTCAGGGGGGGCCTCCTCGCCACGGTCCCTGCCGCCGCCGACTACGGCAGCCGCCGCAGCGAGCTCGAGCGCCTCGAGCAGGGCATTCGCGAGCACCGCCGTCTGCGCCTGGTCCACTTCGCTGCCCACCGCCATGAGACCCTGCCCCGCACCGTCGACCCGTACGGCATCTGGTACGTCGACGGCGCCCTCTACCTGGTCGCCTTCGACCACCTCCGCTCGGACCACCGCAAGTTCCTGGTCGACCGCATCCGCGACGTGACCGTGCTCGACGAGACCTTCGAGCCCGACCCCGACTTCGACCTCCACGCCTACGTCGGCCGCGGCTTCCGCGTCTGGCACGGCGCCGTCTACCGGGTAGCGGTGGAGTTCTCACCCGAGCTCGCCCACCTCCCCTGGGAGCGCCGCTACCACCGCACCCAGAAGCTTCACCCCCTGTCCGACGGCCGCCTCCGCGTCACCTTCGACTCAGCCGGCCTGCCCGAGCTGGCCGCCTGGGTCGCCTCCTTCGGCGGCCTCCTCCGCGCCCTCGAGCCCCCGGAGCTGGTCGAGATGGTCCGCGACCTGCACCGGGGTGGGCTGGAGGCGCACGGCGGCCCCGCCGAGCCTGAGGCGGAGGCGTCGAGATGAAGGGGTCCGTGCTCACCCCGGTTCGACGAGGTCGGCTCAGAGCCTATCTCCATTCTCACCTTGAGGTTGTGCTCGGTCTTCGGTGCCATAGAACGGGAGGCACACCATGGCTCGACCCGCCAGCCTGGAGGAGGTGCTCGACCTGGCTCGACGGCTGTCCACCGTCGACAAGGTCCGGCTGATCGAGCGGGTCTCCCCCGAGATCGAGGCCGAGCTGTCCGGACCTGCCAACGGCCCTCGCCGGTCCGCGTGGGGGATCTGCCGGGACCTCGGAACGGCGCCGTCCGCAGAGGTCATCGACACCGCACGTCGAGAGATGCTCGAGGGTTTCCCTCGGGGTGACGTGTGAGCCTGCGAGCCGTCGCCGACACGCACGCTGTGATCTGGTACCTGTTCGGTGACCCCCGCTTGTCCGGGCGGGCGAGGTCGGCGTTCGAAGACGCGGCCACCGCGGGAGACGAGATCGGGGTCTCCGCGATCACCCTGGTGGGGATCGTCTACCTGGCCGAGAAGGCCAGAATCCCCGAGGAAACGCTCTCCCGCCTTCTCGAAGCCCTCGCCGGCAGGGAGAGCGTGCTCGTCGAGATGCGGCTGGACAGCAGCGTCGCCGCGGCCATGGTGGACATTTCACGAGCCGACGTGCCGGACCTCCCTGACCGTGTGATTGCCGCAACCGCCGCGAGGGCCGGCGTCCCCGTGATCAGCCGCGACCGCAGGATCCAGCTGTCCGGAGGCGACACCATCTGGTGAGGCGACATGGTGGCGGCGCTCGTCCTCCCCCCGTGCCGTCCCGCTCAGGGACCAGCCGGCGGGAGCACCCGGCTCACCCGCCAGCGGCGCCTCCTGCGGGCTCCCGAGTGGAGCCGCCACCTCGCCGAGTCGTCACCCGGGGACACGTCCCCGGACGGCAATGGGAAGGAGCAGGGATGAGGAGCGCGCCCCATCCTGCCTGCCGTTGCGAGACACCGGCCGAGAGCCTCTTGACGGCCCAGGGTGACCTCTCGCGAGGACCGCGGGCACCCGGGGCTGGCCACGTCTCTCGCCTGGTGCTCGAGCCGCTGCTCGCCGCCCTACGCGACCCTGTCCACCACGCGCGTCACGAGGCTCTTGCCGAGGGCTCTCAGCGCCCGCTCGAGCCGCGGCATCTTCGACGGGTGGCGCGGGTCGAGCAGCCGCCGGACCTCCTTCTCGTCGCAGCCGATCATCTCGCCGAGCCTGACTCGCGACATGCCGGCCTGCCGCATCGCCTGGGCCAGCGCGACCTTGGCCGCCATCACCGGCCGCAGCGGGACCGACACCTCGTCGCCCTGGAGGGCGCTCGGTGCCGGCACATCTTCGCCTCGCCGCAGCCGTCCGGCCACCGCCTCCTCGAGCGCGTCCGCGGCCTCCTCGAGCGCATCCGCGCGGGTTTCCCCCTGCGTCACGACCTCCGGGAAGTCCCGGCAGGTCGCGACGAAGCCCCCTGCGTCCTCGTCCGGCGTCAGCACCACCGCGAACACGAGCTCTCCCCTCATCGCTCACCCCCTCAGGTCGTCTCGCTCGAGCCCGAGCTGCCGGAGAATCGCGTGCAGGGTGCCGGTCTTGAGCTCGCGCTCGAGGCTGGGGACGACCGCCAGCCGTTTCCCGAAGTAGACCGTCGCGTGGCTGCCCCTGCCGCGCTCGCGTGCGAACCGGACCTCGACCCCCCGCGCCCGGCCCAGCTTGCGCAGCTTGCGGAGAAGCTCCGCGCCAGTCACACTCCAAGTCTCGGACAATCGTGTCCGAGCGTCAAGCTCGGAACGCCCGTCGCGCGGCCGCGGGCCCCGGGAGGCCCATGGCGAAGGGCTCCAGCCGCCATGTGCCGCGGTGTCCACCTCGCCAGCTCCGAGGAGCGCGCCGGAGCCGCCGGCCCGATGTCACCCGGGGACACGTCCCCGGATGACAACGGCCCGAGGTGACGATGAGGGGTGTGTCGACTGTGACGAGCGTTCTCGAGGACATCCTGGGTTGTCCGGGCCCCGCGAAATGCGGACGGCGGAGCGGGGAGCGATCGCCGGACCTCCTCCTGGTCGCAACCCAGGATCTCGCCGAGCCTGACCCGCGACATGCCGGCCTCCCTCATCGCCTGAGCCTGCGCGACCGTGGCCGCCTTCCTCGGCGCGCGGGAGGTCATCGCCTTCCGCGACCGCCTTGCCCACGGCCGGGCCGAGGTGGACCACGCCGTGGTCTGGGGGGTGGTCGAAGAGGACCTCCCTCCGCTCGTGGAGCAGCTCACCACGGCGCTCACGGCGGAGCCAGCGCCCCGCCCCTGAGCCCTCCCTTGCGACCTTCGGGCGCCCGCCGCCTGCTGGTCCATTCCTGACATTCGCGTCTGAGGTTGCAGCCGCTTTGACACCGGGCGGTGAACGACACTACCCTGGTGGTCAAGGCAAGGCCCATGCGCCCCAGCCACTGCCATGAGGACCCACAATCGGCCGGCCAGCCGCGTGGCCGGACGGCGAAGCCGCGCTGTCATCCGAGGACGTGTCCCCGGATGACAACGGGGGAGGGTAGGGATGCGACATGTGCGGACCTCCTTATCCGCCGGCGTGGACCCGCAGAGCCGCGATGACCGGCCCGCTTTCCCCGGGTGGGGCAGGTGTCCAGCCTGCCGGGCGGGTGGCGGGCAGACCCCTACGCGACCCTCTCCACGACTCGTACGACGAGCGTCTTGCCCAGCACCCCCAGTGCTTGTCTCAGCCGCGGCATCTTCGACTCATGGCGCGGGTCGAGCACGCGCCGCACCTCCTTCTCGTCGCACCCCAGCGCCTCGGTGAGCCCTACACGCGACATCCCGGGCTCCCGCAGCGCCTGCGCCAGCGGTGCCAGTGTGACCAGGAAGCGGTGGTGCGGGCGGCTCTTCGAGAGCTCGACCGACCGCGCGGCAGGCGGGAATCGTGGGAGAATGGGTGTGCTCTTGACTCAGGTGCCCCCAGCCGCCAGTGGTCCACTGCCACCACGCGCCACTGCTTCCCAAGCCACAGCTGCAACGCCGGCTCGCACCTCGCGGCGTTCCCTGGGTTTCGCGTCCTCCACGGCTCGCCGGGCGGCGCCGAGGACCATCGCTGCGGCGGGTGTCGAGTGCCGCGGCGGACCCGCTACGGCAGACGCCGGATGCGAGTCCGAGGAGTGGAACATGCCTGAAGACCTCACCCTTGACCGGCTCAAGAACGCAGTCACCGGAAACGCGGCCGCCCTTCGCTGCCGCCGCCGTCTTCGCCCGGCGGGAGGCGATGGCGACAAGGTGTTTCCGCCGACCTTTGCCGGGGCCGTCTACGCGGTCGAGCAGCGACGTGTACCGGGGCGTGACCAACCGGTCACGTGCGTCCTGCTCGACAGCGTCCAGAGCCAGGCCAACCGCATGGAGGAGGCTCTCCAGGACGCGGTCGACGCCGGGCGGATCTCGATTCCGCTGATCGCGGTCGACTTCTCGGCAAGCGACCCGACCGGCGATGTCGAGCAGGATCGGCAGGCCGGGCGGCTCATCGACGCCGTCGGAGCCGTGACCAGCCTGCAGGCGCCACACCGCCTCGCCGACGCGATTCTCCGCGACAGCGAGCATGAAGGGATGGCGTTTCGGGATTCCGAGGTGGGCCTGCCTCTCAAAACCGCCGTCCAACGCGACCCCCCTGCTTGCCCTGTGCCCGACGGTGCTGGTCTTCGGCATGCGGGACTCGACCGGCCCCAAGGGCGGCCCCGGATCCGAGTTCGAGCGCGCGGGCCAACGCCGGCGAGCTACCAGCCTTCAAGATCCGCGGGCAGAGTGGCGCATCAAGCGGGCCGAGCTGGGCAGTTGGGTCGACGAGTAGCCGCGCATTGGCGCTGGAGGCCACGATGACAGGTGACGTCACCTCCCCGCGGGCTGCCCGCCGCGCTCCGCGCTCGAGCTGTGTTGGCAAGACCGCCGTGAACAACGGACACACGAAAGAGGAGGACACCACATGCCGTTGAATATCGACCAACTCAGGGAACTCGTAGCCGGCGACACCGTCGCCATCCGTGGCACTGCGACGCTGGAGCCCGCGGGTGGGCCGGGAGACAAGATCTTCCCGCCGACCCACGCGTTGGGCGACGACAAGAGGCCACAACCAGGTGCGAAGTACGCGTTCGAAACGCGCCGCATCGACGGACAAGACGTGAAGTGCGTGCTCATCGACTCCGTGCAGAGCCAGGCAAACCGCATGGAGGAGGCGCTCGAGGCGTTGTGGGCGGACAAGCAGATCGCGCTCCCCGTCGTGAGCGTCGACTTCTCGTCGATCGCGCCCGAGGTAGGCCGGGTCACCTCGCTCACGGCGCCTCATCGCATTGCCGATGCGCTCCTGCGCGACAGCCTGCTCGACGGTCAGCTCTTTCGGCTTTCGGACATCGGCCGGTCGTTCACCGACGCGAGCACGAAGAACGCGACGGCCTTGTTCAGGGTCTGTCCGACCGGGCTTGTCTTCGGATTGTGGGACAGCACGGGGCCGAAGGGCGGTCTCGGCGCCAAGTTCCAGCGGGCGCTGGTCTCGGAGATCGTCGGCATCAACGCGGCGCATGGCAGCAAGACTGCAAGTCGAATCGACCCCCTCAACATCGCAAAGGACGCCGCCGTCCTCTACAAGGCAGCCAGTAGCGATGAGATGTGGACTACCAATCCTGAAGAGGCAGAGAGGAAGGACGGCGAGCCCGTCAAGGTCGGCAAGTCGGAGAAAGCGGGGAAGCCGTCGGCGGTTCTTCACGGCAACATCGCGCCCAGCATCGACTCGGTCGGTGGCGGCGTGACGATTGACGAGGCGAGGCACACCGTGGTGCTCTCCCTCGCTTCCCTTCGACGTCTGGGATTCACCGCTGGAGCGGAGGAAGCCCGGACGGTGCTGGCTGCGCTCGGTTTGCTCGCCGTCTTCGCTGCGGAGAGCCGGGGCCACGATCTGCGCTCCCGCTGCCTGCTGGTGCCGAGGAAGGACTCCGCGCTGAAGCTCGAAGCGGTCGCCCGAGATGGAGGCACGAGTCCCGTGGATCTCGACCTAGCTGGTGCCATTGCGCTCTACAACGAAGCCGTCGGAAAGCTCCCCGACGCGGTGAGGTTCGACAAACCTGCGGGCGAAGCGCTCGCGGAGCTGCAGCCGTCGCCGAAGCTCACCGACCTCGTGAGGAAGAGCCGCGAGCTTGCAGTGGCAGGGGCTGATGTGGGAGACGCCTGATGCTCGCGATCGAGGTCGAGCTCCTGATGGGACGCTACGCGGCGACCGCGCACAACGATCGCGGACGCGCCGAGTGGCCGCCACACCCCGCTCGGTTCTTTTCGGCGCTGGTCGCGGCACTTCATGACCGCGAGGTAGTCGATCAGACCGAGCGAGCGGCGCTCCTGTGGCTCGAGCAGCAGAGCGCGCCGTCGCTGTGGGTCGATCCCGAGTCGAGGGTCTGGAGGCGACAGGTGCAGGACGTCTACGTGCCGGTCAACGACGTCACGCTCGGCGGCGACGCCGCTATCCGCCAGGCTGAAGCCAAGGTGGCCGAGGCCAAGACGCCCGCGACAAGGCGGAAAGCGGAGGCTGCGCTCGCGAAGGTCAAGAGGGAAGCCGTCGCGATTGATCCCCGGCCGTCCGACAAGGCACGCAAGACAGCAGTCGCGCTTCTGCCCGATCGGCGCACACGCCAGGTACGCACCTTCCCCGTCGTGCTGCCCGAGACGCCGACCTTCGCATTCCTCTGGCCCACCGCCGACCCTTCGTCGCATCGAGCCGCGCTCGAACAACTCTGCGCACGAGTGACTCGCCTGGGCCATTCTTCCTCGCTCGTACGATGCGGGGTCGTCGATCACGACATCACACCGACGCTCGTTCCAAGCGACGAGGGTGACGTCGTCCTGCGCGTGGTCGGTCCCCGCCAGCTCGAGCGCCTCGACCAAGCGTTCGAGCACCATCAGGGTGTCGCCCAGGGCCGCGTACTTCCAGCGCGCCCTCAACGCTACCGCTCGGCTCCCAAGGTCACTGCCCCGTCTCCAGAGGCCGAGAGCGTGTTCTCCGCCGACTGGGTGCTCTTCGAGCGTGTCGGCGGGTCACGGCCGGTCGCTTCACGTGCGACCGATGTCGCGCGTGCGCTGCGGAGTGCGCTGATCGAGCTCCACGGCAACCAGGATCTCCCGGAGGCGCTCTCCGGCCACACGGAGAGCGGCCCGACGGAACAGCCGCATGTCGCGTTCGTCCCGCTGCCGTTCGTCGGGAACGAGCACGCCGATGGGGCGATCATGGGTTGCGCACTGGTGCTACCGCGCGAGCTCGCCAAGAACGACCGCGAGCTGCTGCTTCGCCTCGTCGCAAAGTGGGAGAAAGAGCGCTCCGACCAACGGGGGAACCTGACGCTTGCGGGCGGGACGCTTCCGCCCTTCGTTGTGCGGCGAGTGGACGTGTCGGCGAAGGCTGCCCTCGATCCGACGCGGTGGTGCCGCGCCTCCGAGCGCTTCATCACCGCGACGCCGATCGCCCTCGACAAGAACCCGGGCAACCTGCGCAGCAACCAGGGCGGCACCGCAAGCAAGGCCGCACTGGAGGCGCAGCAGAGCATCAGCGACGCGTGCCTTCGCGTCGTCGGTGTCCGGCCGGCTTCCGTCGAGGTGTCGCTCGCGCCGCTGCTCCCGGGCGCGCAGCACGTATGTGATTTCCTACCCTGGCCGGGGCGCCCAGGTCGAACGCCCCGTGTGCGCGTCCACGCCGACATCCGCTTCGAGGGGCCGGCAAGAGGCCCGCTCTTGCTTGGCGCTGGGCGTTACTTCGGCCTGGGTCTCTGTCTGCCGGTGGAGGACCGATGACGCTCTCCGCCTCCGACTTCGGTGCCTTTCACGCAGCCGTGCACGGCGGCAAGCAGCCCTTCGCTTGGCAGCAGCGCCTGCTCGAGCAGATCGTTCGGGACAGAGCATGGCCGCACGTGCTCGACCTGCCGACCGGTGCCGGCAAGACGACGTGCATCGACATCGCACTGTTCGCGCTCGCGCTTGACGTAGATCGCGAAGCAGAGGATCGGTGGTGCCCGCGTCGAATCGCGATGGTCGTGGACCGGCGCATCGTCGTCGACCAGGTCGCGGAGCGCGGGCGTTCCATCTTGTACGCCTTGATGACGAGCAAAGAAACCACCGTGGTCGAGGTCGCCAGTCGGCTGCGGTCCTTGACTCGCACGGGCGAGGAACCCTTCGGCGTGTTCACGCTGCGCGGCGGTATGCCGAAGGACGATGGCTGGGCGCGGACACCGGATCAGCCGCTCGTCATCGCCTCGACCGTCGACCAGGTCGGCTCGCGGATCCTGATGCAGGGCTACGGCGTGAGCCAGGGCATGAAGCCGGTGCATGCGGGCCTGCTGGCCAACGACACCCTGCTCCTCCTCGACGAGGTTCATCTCTCTGAGCCGTTCCGGCAGACGCTCGACCAGCTCGCGCGCCTCCGAACACGCTTTTCTGGCAGCGGCGTGAAGACGCGCTTTGCGCACGCATTCTTGTCGGCGACGCCGGGTGCTGGGGCAACAACGCCCTTCGCGTTGCTCGACGACGAGAAGAAGCCCGACTCGCCGCTGGGACCACGCCTCCACGCCAGCAAGCCCGTGCGCCTCGTCGAGGTGGACGACCGGACCGCGCTGGAGAAGGCGTGCGTCGATCAGGCGAAGGACCTGCTCGAAAGGCATCGCACGATCGCCGTGGTCGTCAACCGGGTCGCGAGTGCCACCGAGATCGCTCGAGAGCTCGGCGAGATGCTGGGGACGGATGCGACGGTCACGCTGCTCACGGGCCGCATGCGCCCGCTCGACCGCGACGACGTCCTCCGCGAGCTGCGCCCCGCGGTCCAGACGGGGCGCAATCGCAGCGACGGCAGGCCGAAGCGCGTCATCGTCGGTACGCAGTGCCTCGAGGCAGGCGCTGACTTCGACTTCGACGCGATCGTCACCGAGGCCGCGAGCCTCGACAGCCTGCGACAACGCTTTGGCCGCGTAGACCGGCTCGGCAAGTACGGGAAGGCCGACGGTGTCATCGTCTACGACAGGTCTGCCAAGGACGATCCCATCTACGACAAGGCCATCTCCGAGACCGTGAAGTGGTTCAAGGAACAAGAGAAGGAACGCCCGAAGAAGCTCAAGAACGAGCTGAAGTGGCTCAAGGACCAGGCCAAGAAGCTGGATGGCGAGGCAAGGCGGCATGCTCAAGCTCAGATCGACAGAATGGCCTCGGTGGATTTTGGCGTCCTCGCGCTCGGACTGCCGACGGGCGACGAGCTCGCGAAGCTGCTCGCGCCCAAGCCCAACGCACCGACGCTACTCCCCGCGTACCTCGACTTGTGGGCGCAGACATCGCCCGCGCCGAGCCAGGTCCCCGATGTGAGTCTCTGGCTGCACGGCCCAAGCTCCGGGCCGGCCGACGTACAGGTCATCTGGCGCGTCGATCTCCCGGAGGACGTACTGCAGCGGGGAGACCTCGAGGCGGCGACGGCCATCGTCGCGGCGATTCGACCTTCGAGCCTCGAAGCGATGTCGCTGCCATTCGTGACGGCGCGTGCCTGGCTTGCGAGTCAGCCCACGGGCGATTTCGGCGACACCGAGGGTGCGTCATCCGACGACAGCGACAAGCCAAGGACGGCAGGGCGACGCGCGCTCCGGTGGAAGGGCGACGAGAGTGAGATCGTCTGCTCTCAGTCCGACTCGGAGCCCGCGCTGAAGCCGGGTGACACCATCGTCGTGCCTGCCAGCTACGGCGGCATCCGCAGCGGTTGCTTCGACGCCACCTCGACCGAGCCGGTTCAAGACCGCGCGGAACAGGCCGAGCTGCACGCGCGCGCCCGGCCTTCGCTGCGGCTACATCCCGGCGTCGTCGACACGCTCGGGCTCTCGTTGCCTCTCGACGATCCCGAAGAGGCGCGCACCGCGCTCAGTCTCATGGCCTCGAATGGCGCCTGGCCGGCATGGAAGCGCCTCTGGGCAGAGAAGCTCGCGAAGGGGCGCGGTTCGCTCGTCGTACCCGGCGAGCCTTCGTGGACCGTGATCCAAGCACGGCGAGTGCCGCTCGCCGCTCTTCGAGAAGTTCTTCAACCCGACGAGACGCTCGAAGACGGCGTCGAGCTGACGACCGACGTGGACGACTCGTTTCATGCGGGCCGGGCCGTGTCGCTCGCCGAGCACAGCGCCGACGTCGAGGCGTTCGCGCGCGAGTACGCGACGCGCTGCGGGCTCGGCACGGCGCTCGCGGAGCACGTCGCGATCGCCGCATGGCTACACGACATCGGCAAGGCCGACCTGCGCTTTCAGCTCATGCTGCGAGGTGGGAGCGAGATCGGATATCTCAAGGACGAGACGCCGTGGGCCAAGTCGGCGATGCCGCCCGGCGCGCGCGCGGCACATCGACTCGCACTGCAGAAGAGCGGCTACCCACGAGGAGCGCGCCACGAGGTGCAGTCGCTCGCAATGGTCCATGGGCAGTTGAAAGCTGTGAAGAGGGTCCTGGAGAAGGCGGATGCCACGAAAAAGCCCGATGTCGATCTGGTGCTCCATCTCGTTGCGAGTCACCACGGCTACTGCCGCCCCTTCGCTGCTGCCGTCGTCGACGAGCACCCCGTCGAAGTGTTGCTCCCGGCGCACACGAGCTGGACGTTCGGCGAGATCGACTTCACCGCGACGAGCTCGCGCAATGAGCTGCACCGTCTCGACTCGCCGCTGGCAGACCGTTTCTGGGCGCTGGTCGCAAAGTACGGCTGGCAGGAGCTGTGCTGGCTCGAGGCGATCCTCCGCCTCGCCGATCACCGCGCCAGCGAAGAGGAGCAGACGAAGGAGGCATCAGCATGAGCCGTATCCAACTCGCTGGCGTGGACGGCTCCAATCCGCTCGGTTTCCTGGCCGCGCTGGGGCTGCTTCGTGTCGTTCCCGGCGCGACGCTCGGCTTCTCCGACGACGGTTCGTTCCTGGCCTTTGTCGACGGGGTCGACAAGAGCGAGTCCGACCTGGCGGCACTCATCGCGGCCGACGCGGAAGCCGCTGCGAGCGAGAGCGCGCCGTGGCGCTTCACCTACACGAAGGCCGCAACCAAGAAGCAGGGGCCTCAGAGGGTCGCAGACCTCAAGCCGCCGCCGGAGGACTTCAAGAAGTTCCTCGCGACCTGTGTCGAGGCCTGGTTGAGGGGCAACGATGAGGCAGCAGGCTACGCGGCGGCCTATGGCACTGACATCGCGGTCGACGGCAAGGGCAACACCAAGCCGACGGCGTTCCACTTCACCGCTGCGCAGCAGACCTTCCTCGGCGCGGTGGAGGGCATTCGCGCCTCGGTAACCCAAGAATGGATCGAGACATCGCTGTTCGCGGGGCACGGCGAGCGGCCGGGCAGCAACCTCCGGTGGGATCCGAGCGCCGAGCGCAACTGGGCCTTGATGGCGAACAACCCTAACGACGATGGAACCCGCGTGGATGCCCCGCTGGAGTGGCTCGCGTTCCGCGGCCTGCCGCTGCTGCCGAGCTTTCCGCGCGGCTCGAGGATCATCACCACCGGCGTCGTCGGGCGAGGGGATGAAATGACCTTCTCGTGGCCGCTCTGGTCAGTCCCGGCTTCGCTGCCGACGACCCGCTCGGCGCTTCAGGTTGGCTGGGCCGGGAGCACCAAGGAGCGTGCAGCGCGCGGCATCTTCGCGATCTGTAGCTCGGCGATCCGGCGAACGAGCCAGGGCTTCGGTAACTTCGGGCCGTCGTCGGTGATGAGCTGATGAGAGCACTTCCGGAGAACGTTCCCTGGACAGGCCACTCGATCAGCCCGCCCATCTTCGATCCCATGTCGTTCCTGGGCTGCGACGACGCCAAGCGACCGATTGGTTCAAGCGCAGGAGGCACTTGCGCGGTCGCCGCCTTGCGAGGTCAGTGGGGGACGCCATGACCGCCCTCGACATCCTCCGCTCCCTTGTCGCCCAGGGCGAGTCCGAGACGCTCGAGCTCAAGCGCTCGACCGCCGAGCTGCGGCGCGCCGGCGAGGCGCTCTGCGCGTTCTTGAACGGCGACGGTGGCAAGGTGCTCATCGGGGTCGGCCCCGACGGGAGGCTCGTCGGCCAAGAGGTCAGCGACAAGACGCTCCGCGACATCGCGGCGATGCTCGGGCGATTCGAGCCGCCCGCGCGGGTGGAGATGAGTCGGGTGGACGTCGGCAACAGCCGGGAGGTGGTCGTCCTTGACGCGGCTCCTGCCCGGCAGCACGCGCCCTTCGTCTTCGAAGCGAAGCCGTACAATCGCGTGGGCTCGACGACCACGGTGATGTCGCAGGAGGAGTACGCGCGCCTGCTCCTCGACCGCAGCCACAGTCGCCATCGCTGGGAGAACCAGCCCGCCGTGGGTGTGCGCCTCGACGACCTCGACCGGGAGGAGATCCTCCGCACGCGGGCCACCGCGATCGAGCAGAGACGCCTCTCGGCCGGCACGAGCATGGACGTCGGCGACATCCTCGACCGGCTCGGCCTGCGCGTCGACGGAGAGGTCACGCAGGCCGCGCAGATGCTCTACGGGGCGAGGTTCCTGCCCGACTACCCGCAAGCGCTGCTCAAGCTCGGGCGCTTCCGGGGCACCAAGATCACCGGCGACATCCTCGACAACAAGCAGGAGCACATGCACGCGTTCGCGATGGTCCGCGAGGCGATCGCATGGCTCGACCGGACGTTGCCGCTGTCCGCGCGCTTCCCGATGGGCGCTGTCAACCGCGAGGACCGGCTGCCGGTGCCCGCGGAGGCGCTGCGCGAGATCGTCATCAACGCCGTCATCCACCGCAGCGACGTGAGCAACCGGAGCTCGTACGTCGCCATCGCCGTCTTCGACGACCGCATCGAGATCCACAGCATCGGCGGCTTCCCCACGGGCATTCGGGCGGAGCTGCTCTCGCAGGAGCACCGCTCCATCCCGCGCAATCCCCTGATCGCGGGCGCGTTCCATCGAACCGGGGCCATCGAGGTCTGGGGCCGAGGCACCAACCGCGTCATCGAGGCGTGCCGCGCGTACGGCATCGCAGAGCCGACGTTCTCCGAGGCATCGGGCGCCGTCACCGTGACTTTCAGGGCGGAGGTTGTCGCCGGGGCACCAGGTTGGGACCAAGTCGGGACCAAGCTGGGCCTGAGCCTGGACCAAGTTCAAGTGCTTGAGCTGACGGAGGAACCCAGGACGCTCTCGGAGCGAATGGTCCCGTCCGGGCGCACGAACCGGACCAAGTTCCGGAATCAGATTCTCGCGCCCCTTCTCGACGCTGGCCTTGTCGAGATGACGGTCCCCGACAAGCCCCGAAGCCCGAAGCAGCAGTATCGCATCACGGAAGCCGGCCGTGCGGCCCTCGCGACCACCAGGAAGGCATGAGGGGGAAGAGAGCATGAGCATCGCCATCCCGATGCAGCGAGTCCACATCGAGCTGCAGCGCGTGCAGACGTGGCTCTTCGCGGTGCCGCGATTGCGCGCGATGGTCGGCGCCAACGCGCTGCTTGGTGAGACCTTGCGCATCGACCTACCCAAGCTCGCGCGCGAGGGAGAACGTGGATGGGTACCCGCGCCGATCACCGATAGCTACCCGGGAGCCGACCCGAACGATCCGCTGAAACAGCACGACGATCCCGCCGCCGATGCCATGGATGGCATCCTCTCGCGCGACGGCGGCCATTTTGAGGCCCAGTTCAAAGCCGGAGCCGAGCAGTTCGCGGAAGCCGCAGCGCGGCTGGTGCGCACCGCGCTTCCCGGGCTGCGCTTCCGCGTGTCCATCGACGACGTGGAGCAGCAGCGGACTCCGGCTCACCTGACCACCGAGCTACCCGTGCTCGCCCCCTGCGAGTGGACGGGGCGCGGGCTAGCGTCGACCATCGTCGTGCAAGGCGACGAGCGGCCCGCCGTATCGCTGGACGTCGCACGCCGACACGAGGCCGCCACGCGAACGGAAGACGGCTCGGCGGTCGACCTCGCAAGTCTGCTTTGCTCTACAACCAAGCTCAGGACGTTGACGCGAGCGCAGGAGCTGAAGGAGCTGGTGGGCTCGGGCTACCTCGCACTCATCCACGCCGACGGCAACGGCGTCGGCAGCGGCGCAGGGACGAGCGACAGCGAACGAGCGCGGTTCTTCCATCGCAACCGGGTGCTTCTGCGGCGCGCGGTGAAGGCGGCCATCGACGCGCACTGCCCGGAAGAGGGGCTGGCACCGCTCATCCCGCTGATGCTCGGTGGCGACGACCTCCTGCTGGTGTGTCGCGCGGAGACCGCGCTGCCTTTCGCCGTCACGCTGTGTGAGAGACTAGCTGCCCTTCAACCCGAAGCCGGCGACGGCTTCAGGCTGACGCTCGGCGTGGGCGTCGTGTGCGCGAAGCACACGATCCCGATCCACCGGCTGCACGAGGTCGCCGAACAGCTCGCGAGCTCCGCGAAACGGAGGTACCGAGGGCTCAAGGACAGCGGCGAGAAGGACCGCTCGGTCATCGATTGGGCCGTCTACAGCACCGCATGGGTCGACGATCCCATGGGAGTCCGTCGGCGCGACTGGATGCGCGGGAGGGATGGCGATGTGCGGGTGCTCTCGCAACGTCCAGTCGATGTGCTCGGCGAGGGCCTTGGCGCGCTACGGGGTCTCGTGGGTGCCGCCGCGGAGCTGGAGCAGGCACCGCGCTCGCAGCTTCGCTATCTCGTTGAGCAGCTCCCACGTGGGCGCGTGCTCTCGGAGCTCGCCTTCGCCGAGCTGTCGACGGAGGCCAAACGCGCGCTCGAGAGAGCTGGAGTGAAGGCGGCGTGGAGGCGTACCTCGGACAACGGCCCCTGGCTCACCGAGCTGCTCGACCTCGTGGAGATCGCGGAGATTGCACGGCTTGGCTGCAACGCCGACGACGCGCTCACCGAGAGGGAGGCCCCTCATGAGTGATGGGAAGAAGGCCCAATCGCCGGGGCAGAGCGTGACGCAGCAGCAGACCCCAGCAGGCGGAGGAGCGCCGAGCGATGCATGGCCTCGCTACACGTTGACGGCCGAGCTGCTCTCGGACGCGCACCTCGGCTCGGGCTCGGGCGGCGGCGGGGTCGACGCGCTGGTTGCCCGCGATCGGCATGACCGGCCCGTGATCTGGGCGTCGCACGTCGAAGGCGTGTTGCGTGACGCCGCGCGAAGGCTCCACGGCGATGAGGAGGCGTCCAGGTTCTTCGGCCGCGCCGGAGGCGAGACGCAGCGGGCGGTCTTCACGTCCCTGTATGTGAAAGAAGAGAAAGAGGGCCACGTCTGGCGCTCGACCGCGCGCGAGGCCTTCGACAACCGCGCGCCAAAGGACGACACCCTGCGCGTTGTTGAGTACGTAGCGAAAGGCACGGAGTTCCTGGGCGAAGTCGAGCTGCCCGCGAGCGAGCTGCCTGTGCTGCAACGGCTGGTGCAGGAGGTCGACGCGCTGGGTGGTGGCCGCTCCACGGGCGCGGGACGCGTGAAGCTCTCGCTCGCAGAGATCCCACCGACAAGACGCACGACCGGCACGCCGACGGGACGCCTCACGCTCCTGCTGAAGAACCGCGATCCGCTCTGTATCACCGCGACGGCGACACCCGACAACTTGATCCCGAGCCTGGCGTTCGTCCCGGGGCGGACACTGCTCGGTGCGGTTGCAGCGTGGCTCATCGCCGAGGGCGATCGTGACACGGCCTCGCTGCTGACTTCGGGCCGAGTGTCCGTGAGCGACGCGCTGCCGTTGCCCGAGTCGCCGGCGACGCTCAATGCCATCGAGGTACTGCCCGCGCCGCTGGCGCTCCAGGGCGAGAAGCCAGCGGGCTCGGCCGGCGACGTCCCCTGGTGGGCACAGCCTCCCGCCCCGACCCGCCGCATGAACGCCTGGAGCACCGAACAGAAGCTCAAGCGCCCCGCAGACGACCTGTTCATTTACCGGGGCGCCCCGAACGCGCCATGGACGACCTTCCGCCCCGCGCGCCGCGTACGGTTGCGCAACGGGCGCCCCGATCCGCGGCAAGCCGACGCTTCGCTCTTCGCGATCGAGCAGATCGTTGAAGGGACCTACTTTCTTGCGGAGGCTCGAGGCACGCCGGAGGACATGAAGGCGCTTGCCGACAAGCTCGCGGCGGTCCTCGAAGGCCGGCGCTGGCTTCGCGTGGGTCGTGCGGGGGCTCCCGTAGAGGTGGCGCGGGTCGCATGGTCTGGGGCTCCGGCGCCTGCGACGGTGGCCGACCATGCGCTACTCACGCTGGCGTCCGACTTGCTCGTCCGTGACGACCTGCTCCGGTGGCGCACGGCGCTCGATGCGGGCGCGCTCCGAGATCTCGTCGGCGTGGACGTGCAGATCGCGCGGTCGATGCAGGACAGCGCGCCCGTCCACGGGTTCAACGGTACGTCGCGCCTCTGGCGGATGCCGTCCGTCGCCATCCGGCGGGGGTCGGTCTTCGAGATCTCAGGCGCCGGGATCGCGCAGCTCGTTGAACGCGCTGCTACAGGCCCTTGGCTCGGCGAGCGGACGCACGAGGGTTTCGGGCGCTTCCGCGTCGACGCGACGCTCCCTGGCCTCAGCGACGAAGCTCCCGCGACGGCGAGCCCTGCAGAAACCGGCGACGCCGACGAGGAGGCCGTCGCGGCAACGACGCGACAGTGGCTCAACGTGCGCAGGACGCTGTTGAGGCCCGGAGGAGCTAACGACCGCAAGCCGAGCCTGTCGCAGTGGCTCGATTTGGTGGCTGACCTGGACCGCGGCGCGCCGAATGCACTCCCGTCCCGGCTGAACCCAACCACAGCGGGCGGAAGGAGTTGGAAACAGAGGGACGCCAAGGCGATCCTGGGCGAACTCCAGCCTCTCTCACCCAACGAACGCTCAACCCACGCGCGCCTCTTCGTGCGCTGGCTGCGCGCTGGGATGTGCGAGGGGGCAAGATGAGCACCCGACTGACGCTGTTTTCCGCCATCCTCGTGCAGGACTCGGCGCTCTCGGTCTCAGGTCTCGACCGCGAGAGCAGCGCCGACCAGCCCTTCGCGCTCGTCGATGGCGTTCCGACGCTCGTGGGACGCGGCCTCAAGGGCGCAGCCGTCGCAATGGCGAGGCGCTTCTTCGACCCGCTGCCGCGCGCGGTGAGCGACGACATCGAGCACGGCGCCCTGCGCCGCTCCGCGTGGGAATTCGCAGATGCGACCGCAACCGCTGTACCGCGGGTGCGCGCGGGGGTCGGCATCCGCCACAAGACCAGCGCGCGGGCGAGCCATGTCCTTTACGACCGCGAGATCGTGTCGGCGGGCACGAAATGGCAGCTCAGCCTCCGCGTCGACTGGTCGCAGGTTCCGGAGGGAGTGCGCGAGGACGAGGGCCGCGAGGCCGAAGGCATCCTCGGCTATGTGCTTGCACGGCACTGGGCTGAAGGTCGTTGCTGGCTTGGCGGCGGGGCCGCGCGCGGTCTCGGCTGGTGCCACCTCGAGGAGCTGAAGTCCTGGCGCCTCGACAGCGAACGATACGAGGCCTGGGTAGCCTCGGGCAGAGCGAGGCTGCCGGGCCCTTTGAAAGACGTGCCAGTGGTAGAGCCGACCCGTTCCTGGTGCTTCCGCACGCTGGACGTGAGAGTCTCGTTCGGCGAGTACAAGCCCGAGCCAGACGGGGCGGCCTGGGGTCTCGACATGCTCGCCGTGGGGCCGCACGGCACCGAGCGCGCCATCCAGCCCACCGGCGACGGCGCCTGGGCGAAACCCGCGTGGGCAAAGAGCGCGCCGACGCCAGACGCGTTGAGCACCGACCGAGCCATCCTGATGGACGGCGCGCGGCCGCTCCTCCCCGGCGCCAGCGTGCGCGGGCCGCTCCGCCACGCGTTCTCGCGCGCCCAGCGTGCCGCGGGGCGTGAGGTGGAGGATCCCCACATCGTCCAAGGCAACGTGGGCGCGGGCGATCCGGCGGGGCGCGCCTTCGGCACGGTCAGCAAGAGCAGCAGCATCCTCATCCGCGACGCACGCGCCGAGGCGGGCTGGGCGGCCGGGAAGCTGCACATGCACGCCGAGGACGAGTTCTCCGCGGGCTCCTACGGGAGTGCCAAGCGCGATGCGGTGCGCCTCCTCCAGGGGGAGTTTCCGGTCCGCGTGGTGATCGAAGGGGCAAGCCCCGAAGAGGTCGATCCGCTCGTGCGCATCATCGATCGGCAGGTTGCGCTGGGCTCGCTCGGACACCTCCCGCTGGGCGGCCACAAGACGCGCGGCGCGGGGTGGGGGCGCTGGACGCCGAAGGCGTGGGTCAAGGACGACGTGAACTCTGCCCGGTCGTGGACACCGCCCGTCGAGCAGCCGGGCTCGACAGCGACAGCCCTGACACCGGCGCCTACCTTCCTCGACCCACCCGGGGCCGCAGAGGTTTGGGTACGAACGAAGTCCGGCGCGCTGGGAGCCAAGGTGACCCTGGGCGAAGCTGCGGAGGCCGCGAAGGTGGCGCTCGGCGCGCGGGGGCTCGTCGCGTGGTGGTGCGACCCGACCATCGACCTGGATCGGTCGACGCCCCCAGCGACCTTCGGCCGAGCCTGGCCTGCCGCCGGCGATTCGCTCTGCGTCGACGAGGTGGCGTTCTTCGCAGAGCGTGCCGTCTGGCGGGCGGCCCGCACGTCGATCGGCGCCCGCTTCGTCATCATCGAGGAAGTCGGGGCGAACGAGGATAGCGCGCGGCCGGCGAGCGTCGTCCACACGCCCGCGCGCCTGCACGGGTTCCGGCGTTTCTCCTCGGCGAACACGGGTGAGGGCGCGGTGCTCCTGCGCGAGTGGCGCATCGGCGACGAGGTCCTCGGCTTCACCATCACGAAGGAGGCACGCTGATGCCCTGCAAGCCCGACAAGCCCCATCGCATCCGCGTCCGTACGCTCGACGGCCAGCCGCGCGATGTCAAAGAGCTCAACAAGCTGAAGAGCAACCAGCTCAGGATGTCGCACCTCGACATCGTTACCAGCGATGTCCCCACCGAGCTCATCATCTGCGCGTCGACGGAGGCACACATCGAGCAGGTGCGCGCGAAGCTCGCGGGTGCTGGGCTCGAGGAGATTGCTGGTGGCGACACGGCCATTGCTGCGCGTGCCGCAACCCAGTCGACGAACCGCCAGGGTGCCCAGCCAGGACGCTGCGATCATCGGGGCGGCGGCCAACCGGGTGGTCCGGGTGGACGCCACGGTGGAGGAAGTGAATCGCTGACTCCCGAGACCGACAGGGCTGACCTGAAGAAGAAGCCGTACGGTTTCGTCTCGCTACCCGCGCAGCTCACGACGGCCGCTCCGGTCTGGCACGACGGCACGACGAGCGAGGCCAGGCTCTCGGGCGAGGTCCGCTTCGAGATCGAGGCGCTGACGCCGCTCCTCGTCGGGTGGGAGCGTGGCGTGGTCGGCGACGACCAGCACGGCGACTGGGCCGTTGAGTCCAGGACCGAGGGACAGGGCCAGAGCATCAACCTCGCCGGCCGGTGGAGCCGACCCGTCGCCGCGACGAAGCCCGTCCTGTGCCCGTTTCGCGCGCCGTGGGGCAAGCGGCCTGTCGTCATCCCCGGCGACTCGCTGAAGGGGCTGCTGCGCCACGAGCTGGGCGCGCTCCTCGGCGCGCCGATGGAGCGGGTCGCCGAGCGGTCGTACTCATACCGCCCGAACGCCATGTACCCGCTCAGGCCCGAGAACCGCTTCCTGGTTCCGCGACTCGCTCGCGTACCGGAAGGCCACGTCGAGATGAGGGCGCTCGACGGCGGCCATCAGGCTCGCGTCCCGACGCGTTTGGAGCTGTTCCCCGCCACTCTCGAGTACAACAAGAAGGCGGACAAGCTCGACTACCGCTTCGATCAGCAGGGCGGTGCGCCCTACCGAGGTGGGCAAGGTGCAGGGCAGAAGCTCAACTCGAAGCGGAAGGTCCACACTTCGCTCAAGGTCCTCGGCGAGGCACAGACGGAATCCTCCGACGTGCCGCAAGCTGCTCAAGATGGCTATCTCGCCACTGTTCGCCACCTCGTCGATCTCGATCATGGCCACTTCTCCGAGCGGCATCCCGATGTGCCCAACACCGTGAAGGGAGACGGCGCGCGAGACCGAATCCTCAAGGCCGCGAAAGACGAGGTCTTCCAGCCCGGCGATCTCATCTGGGTCGAGTGGGACACGGAGCATAGGAACGAGGACGGAACGAACGGGCGCATCGTCTCGCTCGGGTGGCACTACTACTACCGCTGGGCCTACACCGACTCGGTCCGCAAGGACGCTGACGCGCCAAGGCTCGAACGGCACGGCCTCTTCCCGCTCGACGAGGAGCGCAAGAAGGACGGAGACGCCCCGGAGGAGCTGTCGGCGGTGCGACGGCTCTTCGGCTACACCGGCGACAACGAAGGCAGCGCTGGCATCGGCGAGAACGACCACGCGCAGCTCATGGGCCGCGTCTTCATCAACGCGGGGCTCGAGGTCGTCGGCGAGGACGACAGCGACGAGCAGCGCTTCGTGCCGCCGACGTTCCTCAAGGAGCTGGGCATGCCCCGCCCGAGCGCGGTCGAGCACTACCTCAAGCAGCCGCATCACCCAAACGAGCGACCATCGGACCGGGCGAAGCTCGTGACCTACGGCGACGCCACCGGCTACGACACGCCTGGCGAGCTTGCCGGCCGGAAGTTCTACCTCGACCGAGAGGACGCCTACAACGGCGAGCCCTGGAAGGACGACTCCGACACCAACCGCCTCAACGACCGGAGCACGCTCGCGCTCGAAGCCTCCAAGCCGGGTCGCCGCTTCCGGTTCACGCTGCGCTTCCGCGACCTTGACCCCGCCGAGCTGGCCGCCACGCTCGTCGCCCTGTGCCCGGACCAGCTCAAAGCCGTGCTCGGCGGGGCGCACCTGGACGGATACTGCTCGAAGCTCGGCTACGCGAGGCCCCTGGGCTGGGGCAGCGTGCGCATCGAGGCGAAGGCGCTGCTCTGGCTCGACGCGACCGCCGAAGAGGCGACCATGACTCCCGAGGCGGACTTCGTCGGGTGGGTGCGCGAGAACCACGTGAAGACGGCCTCGCAGGACGAGTGGCTTGCCGTCCACCGCCGCAAACACCCCGACGCCGCCGACTATCCGCGCAGGAAAGGCGAGATCTACACCTTCCACACGACGCTCCGAGCCGAGCACTCGAGGGCTCGCCGATATCGCAGTTGAGGATACGCATGACGACGTTCCTCGTGTTGACCGTGGGGCAGAGCGACGTACAGCTCGTCATCGACGGCGTGCGCCACGAGCTCGAGCCGAGGATGTGCGGCGTGCTGCACGACGAGATCGAGCGCCGCGGCTACCGGCTTGTGGACGCGCCGGCCCACAAAGATCGACAGCGAAAGGAGGTGCTACCCGAAGGCCACCTGACGCTGTGCACGCCCAAGCTCGACGCCGCGCTCCGTTACTTCGAAGGGAACTCGCCGCCGGCGGCCGCGCTCATCTTTGACACGCGGCGAACGCTCCGCAGCGACCCGCGCTTCGCCGGCGCCGTGCTGGAGCGCCGCCTCAACGAGCGTGGGTTCCAGGTGGTACGCCGCCACACCCTGCTGACGGGCGAGGACCTACTGGAGGACCCGAATGTTCCGCAGGACGCTGTCGTCCGTCGTGAAGTAATCGAGGGTGTCGCTCAGGTGCTCGCTGCCGAGTTCGCCGAGGTCAAGCCGGACATGGTGGTGGCGGCGACGACGGGCGGGCTCGCCGCAGCAAATGCCGTCATCGAAGAGCTCGTCCGCCTGCATGCGGTGGGGAGCGCCTCGGTGCAAGTCGTGGAGGTCCCCGACGGCGCACTGACTGCGCAGCACGACCGGGCCGTGCCCGAGAGGTTCCACCCTGCCGCCGGCTTCCGCGCGCGCTGGCAGGCGCTGTCGCTGGTTGAGGGCGGCAATCTGCTCGGTGCCTGGGGTGCGGTCAGTCACCTTGCGGCCGAGCCGGCTCAGGAGTGGACGAAGGTCATTGACTGGTTGCGGTGCTTCGCCTCCTCAATGCCCGTGCCCGACGCCTGCGACATCGTCGCGCTGAAGCACCCTCGTATGGCGGTGCGCGCCGCATTACGCGTCGAGTTGGCCTTGCGCGCAGGCGACATTCCGCGTGCGATCCACGGGACGGTCGCGTTCTTCGAGGCGGCGCTCTGGGACGGCTTGAAGGAGCGCGTCGAGCGCTCTGCCGATCCGAAGCGACGCCGCTACTTCAGGATCAAGAGCGGTAAGGCCCCCTGTGGCGACAAGCTGCTGCGGCAGGGAGACCGCTCTGGCGAGGACCGCAGGCGCCCGTTCGAGCTCAAGGACAAGATCGACGGGGTCGCCTGGTACTGGATCTACGACGGCGATGGCGGCCCCGCTGCTCGCCTCGCGCAGTGCTTCCTCAAGCGCAACGCTCTGGTGGCCTTCGACAGGGCGCTCGGCAGCGAGATTCGCGCCCTACGCAACGACGTGGCGCACGACGAGCCCACGCCCGAGCTGATGAACGACGCTCGCGCCCAGATGCGAACAGCCGGCCTCTGGTCCGACAAGGACACGTTTCTGAGTCAGCCGTGTGCCCAGCAGGTGTTGCAGGAGCTCGGTGTGCAACGTCCCGGGGCACTCTGTGACGACCTGCTGCGGGCGGTTCGCCATCGACTGCTCGTATGGGGGCCGTGCTCATGACACCCGCTCTTCGCTCGTTTCCAGGCTACTTCACCGCCCTCTGGGGCCACGGCCCCTTCCCGTGGCAGGAGATGCTCGCGGAGCGGGTCTCGAACGGGCGCTGGCCGGCGGCCCTCGACCTGCGGACGGCGACGGGCAAGATGGCCTGCGTCGAGGCCGCGGTGTGCGCACAGGCGGGCGGAGGAACAGGAGTCGACCAGGTGGAGATGGGGGTCGAATCGGCTCACGGTGTTATTCTCGAGAGGAAGTGATTTCGATAATAGCCGGCGAGCTTGTTTTCGCACCCGAAAAGTAGGAGGCGGCCTTGAAGAGAACCCCAACAGCGCCCGGCAGGACGGTACGCCAGCCGTCCGGCTACTCGGCTTTCGTCCCCGCGCCCTTGCCCCCTGAGCTGGCGTGGACGACGGAGCTGGTCAGGGCGCTGTCCGACGCCGACCGGCTGATCGGCCGGCTGGCCGGTGAAGGCGGCAGCCTGCCCAACCCCCACCTGCTCATGCGGCCGTTCGTGCGGCGCGAGGCAGTGCTTTCGAGCCGCATCGAGGGCACCCAGGCGACCCTCGGTGAGCTCCTCGCCGCGGAGGCCGGTGCGGCGGTCGAGCGCAGCCCCGAGGATCTGCGCGAGGTGGGCAACTACGTGGCGGCATTGGAGTACGGGTTGCGGCGCCTGGAGGAGCTGCCGCTGTCGCTGCGCCTGTTGCGCGAGCTGCACGGCAAGCTGATGAGCGGTGTACGCGGCGGGCAGGCCACGCCTGGTGAGCTTCGCCGCTCGCAGAACTGGATCGGTCCGCCTGGCTGTACGCTGGCCACGGCGACCTACGTTCCCCCACCGATTGCAGAGATGACGGCGTGCCTGGGGCAGTGGGAGGTGTTCCTGCACGATCGCTCACTACCCCCTCTGATCCAGGTCGCGCTGGCGCACTGTCAGCTCGAAGCGATCCACCCATTCCTGGACGGCAATGGCCGGATCGGTCGCCTGCTGATCACGCTGTTCCTGGTGGAGCGGCAGATCCTCCCCACGCCCCTGCTGTGTCTCAGCGCCTACTTCGAGGGGACGCGCAGTGACTACTATGACCGCCTGCACGGCGTCAGCGCGCACGGCGACTGGGAGGCGTGGTTGCACTACTTCCTCAACGGCGTCGCGCGGCAGGCCGAGGACGCCCTGAGCCGGGCGGCGAAGGTCAACCGCCTGCTGGCGAAGTGGCGCATGGCGGTGGCCGGTACGTCGTCCAAGACGCCGTCGACTCTGGTGGACCGGCTTGCCGTCAACCCGTACCTGACGACCAGGGGTGCGGCCGCACAGCTCAACGTCGCGTTCACGACGGCGCAACGCGCCATCGAGCGGCTCGAGTCGCTGGCTATCGTCAAGGAGGTGAGCCAGGCCAGGCGCAGCCGTGTCTACTGCGCGACCAGCCTCCTGGAGATCCTCGAAGCGCCGGCGCGCTTGACAGCGGAGGAAACGGAATGACACCACTACCCGATTTCGGGCTGTCATTCGAGGCTCTCTGGTCCTACGAGCCCTTCCCCTGGCAACGCATGCTCGCCGGCCGCCTGGCGGAAGGCACATGGCCCAGGGCGCTCGACCTGCCCACCGCCGCCGGCAAGACCGCCTGCGTCGACGTCGCGATCCACGCGCTGGCTGCCCAGGCGGACAGGCCGGCGTGGAAGCGCACGGCGCCGCGGCGGATCTGGTTCGTGGTCGACCGGCGGATCGTCGTCGACGAGGCATTCGAGCGCGCGCTGAGGATCGCCGGCCGTCTGGAGGAGGCGACGGGCGGGCCGCTGAAGGAGGTCGCCGGCCGCCTGCGCCTGCTCAGCGGCACCGACCGCCCGCTGGCAGTGGCGCGCCTTCGCGGCGGCGTTCTGCAGGACGACGGCTGGGCCCGCATCCCGTCACAGCCGGCGGTGATCACCTCGACGGTGGACCAGCTCGGCTCCCGGCTGCTGTTCCGCGGCTACGGACGCAGCCGCCTGGCGGCGCCGATCTTCGCGGGCCTGGCGGCGCACGACAGCCTGATCCTCCTCGACGAGGCCCACTGCTCGGTGCCGTTCCTCCAGACCCTGCAGGCGGTCGAGCGTTTCCGTGGCGAGCGGTGGGCGGAGACGCCGATTCGCACGCCGTTCGCCTGCGTGATCCTGTCGGCCACGCCGCCGTCGACCATCCCCGCAACGGCAGAGCTGAGGCCGAACGACCTCGTCGTGGTTCCGGCAGCCTACGGCATGATCCCCTCGGGGCAGTCCGAGCCGAGCGAGGCCGGCGGCTCAGAGCGCCTCGACCTGTGGGAGCCGGCCCGTCTCAGCTGTGAAAGACCCGCCGCCCTCCGTCTCCACCGGAAGGTGCTCCAGCCGTGGCTGGGCTGCCCACCGCTCGCCGAGCTGGTGGCTCTGGCCAGCGACCCGGCGCCGGAGCGCCATGCCCTCTGGGACGCGGTGATCGCCGTCCTCGACTACCAACCGGCCACCGACACCGGCCCGGCCCCGCCTCCGTCGTGGGTCCTGGACCTGCTGCGCACGGTCCGCCAGGGCCGGGTCGAGACCCATCCGGGCGGCGGGCTGGTCCTGTTCTCCCGCGACCCGGGCCAGCGCGAGCTCGAGCCTGACAGCTTTGCCGACGACGACGACCTCCTCTCCGCGGCCGGTCGCGAGGTGCCCCTCGACGTCCATGTCGGCCTCGTCCGGCGGGCGGTCGAGAGGCTCGCCCGCCGGTGCGTGGACGAGCCGTTTCACGCCCCGCTCGTGGCTGCCGCCGAGTGGCACGATGCCGGCAAGCTCGACGAGCGGTTCCAGCTCCTGCTCCGCCAGGGGGACGAGCTGGCGGCCGTCGACGGAGAGCCCCTGGCCAAGTCCGCACAGATCCCGTCCTCGCCGGCACGCTGGCGCCAGCTCCAGGAGGCCGCCGGTCTGCCACGGGAGTTTCGCCACGAGATGGTGTCGCTGCAGCTCGCAGAGCGGTTTGCGCCGCTGCCCGAGGCCGGGGGCGACCTGGCGCTGCACCTGGTCGCGAGTCACCACGGCCATGCCCGCCCGCTCGCACCCGTCTGCCTCGACCCGACCCCACCGGCGCTGGGCGGCGCCCTGGCGGGCGTCGAGGTCGAGTTCGACGAGCCTGCCCGCACGAGCCTGCCCGCGCCGCACGCACTCTCGTCCGGGATCACAGAGCGCTACGGGCGACTGACACGGCGGTACGGTTGGTGGGGCCTCGCTTACCTGGAGGCCGTGCTGCGCCTCGGTGACTGGTACGGCAGCAGGTTCTCGATTTCAGCGGGCGATGGCGACGAGCCGGTGAACCGCCGGCGACCGGGGGTGCCTGCCGCGGCCGCGCGGGCCATGCCGGCGCCGCTGGTCCTGGGCGGAGTCGACGGCACGAACCCGCTCGGGTTCCTGACAGCGCTCGGAACGCTGGTCGCTCTCAACGCGGCTGGCCATTGCGGCGCCCGGCTCGGCTGGCGTCGTACGGCGACCTGGCGCCCGGTCATCACCGGCCTGGGCGACGACATGTCAACGGGCGATCTGGAGCGCCGCCAGGAGAAGCTCGCGGAGGTGGTCGCCGGTGCTCTGCGAGGGCGCGACGTAGGCCAGAACGCGGAGGAGACGCTTGCGGTGGCGCAGGAGCGCTACAGGCGGGCCCTGAGCGCCGTCAAGAGCAGGATGGACGAGGTCAAGAGGCGCCGTCTCAAGGGCAAGGCGCGTCGCGATGCCATCGAAGAAGAGGTCGGGCCGCTGGAAGCCGACGCGGACCAGCGGCGGCGGGAGCGCCAGGATGCACTCCGCGAGGCGGTGCCGCGCCCGGAGACGGCGATCGGCGACTACGTCGACTGCACCGTCGAGGAGTATCGCGAGCATGTTCGAGGCATCCTCGAAGCCGCCAGCGCCGCTGACCGTGACCCGCTCGACATGCTCGCCAACTTCGCGAGCGACGGCTGTCTCCACCCGAACCGCGACAAGGCTCGCAAGGGAACCCTCGCGCCCACGCCGTTCTGCTTCACACTTGGCGCCTCCCACCAGTGCTTCCTCGCCGACGTCCGGCAGCTGGCCGCCAGGGTCGCGGCCGACCGTGTGCCCACAACCCTCTTCGAGCAGTGGGAGTATCGCGACGAGAAGTACTCGCTGCGCTGGGACCCTCTCGAAGACCGGAGATACGCCCTCATGGACCACGACCCGAGCGACACCGCGGCTCGCACGGTGTGGATGGCCAACCTCCTGGCGTATCGCGCGCTCGCCCTGTTCCCTTCCGCCCCTCGGGGCTCGGAGCTGGTGACCGCCGGGTGGAGGATGGACGGAACCGAAGGTGAGCTCTCGTGGCCCATCTGGGAGCAGTCGATCGGGATCGGTGCCGTGGGCTTTCTGTTGTCCCTCCCCGGCCTCGTCGACGATCCTCCGGACCACGCGGCTCTACGCGCCCGCGGGGTCGACGCGGTCCTCCGCGCACGGCGCATCAGGGTCCCTCCGACCGGCTCGAGCTACAAGCTCAGCTTCAGCCAGGCGGTGATGGTGTGAACCGACCCGACCGCTTGCTCCGATGCCTACCACTTGCTCAGCGGTTCGCCGGGGCGTTGGGGCGTTGTCATCGGAGGACACGTCCCAGGGTGACAACCCAAGGGCGCATGGTGGTCCCGGGAGGTGCCACCATGAGATGGACACACGACAAGGACGCGAGTTGGCTCGGAACGAGCCACGGGGGTCGCCATGAGCCCGGCCGCTGAGGCGGCTGTGGCTCGACAGGTGGAGGGCGCTGCGGGAGAACCCCTCCCCGTTCGCATGCTCAACGAGTACGTCTACTGCCCGCGCCTGTTCTACCTGATGCACGTGGCCGGCGAGTGGGCGCCGTCGGCCGACACCGAGGAGGGCAAGCTGGCCCACCGCCGGGTGGACCGGCGCGCGGGCGAGCTGCCGGCGGCGGACCGGCGCGACCCGGACGACCCGCGCAACACCGCCCGCTCGGTGACCCTCGGGTCGGAGTTGCTGGGGCTGGTCGCGCGCATGGACGTGGTCGAGCTGGCCGGGGACGAGGCGGTGCCGGTGGAGTACAAGCACGGCGAGCCGCCCGACGGGCCGGACCGGGCCTGGCTGCCGGAGCGGGTGCAGGTGTGCGCCCAGGGGCTGATCCTCAGGGAGCACGGCTGGCGGGTCGACCACGGGGTGATCTACTACCCGGCCACCCGGCAGCGGGTCGAGGTGCCGCTCGACGAGGCGCTGGTGGGTCTCACCCTCCGGGCCGTCGAGGAGGCCCGGGCGGCCGAGCGGGCGCAGGAGATGCCGGCGCCGCTCGAGGACAGCCCGAAGTGCCCGCGCTGCTCCCTGGTCGGGATCTGCCTGCCGGACGAGACGAACCTGTTGCGCCGCATGGCGCCGGACGGCGAGCCGCGGGCGGCGGTGCGGCGTCTGGTGCCGGCGGCGGCCGAGGCGCTGCCGCTGCACGTCGTCGACCCCGGCGCCCACGTCGGGGTCAAGAGCCACCGGCTCGTCGTCCACCAGCCCGACGGCGAGGACGTGGTGGTTCGCTTCAAGGACGTGAGCCAGGTCAACATCTTCGGCGGTGCTCACATCTCCACCCCGGCCATCACCCGGCTGATGGGCGAGGAGATCCCGGTCGGGTTCTTCTCCAGCGGCGGCTGGTTCTACGGCCTCTGTGCGCCGCTCGGCCACTCGGCGGCCGAGCTCCGCCGCCGGCAGTACGCGCGGTCGGCCGACCCTGCCTGGTGCCTCGGCTTCGCCCGTGGCCTGGTACGCAGCAAGGTCCGCAACTCGCGCACCCTCCTGCGGCGCAACGCCCGCGCCGCCGTCGCGCCTGCCCTCGAGCGCCTGCGCGACGTCGCCGAGCAGGCCGCGCGGGCGACTTCCATGCCCGAGCTGCTCGGCGTCGAGGGACTGGCGGCGCGAGAGTACTTCGCCGAGCTCCCGGCCATGCTGGCGCCGGCACGACCGGACGGGGGGCTCGCGTTCGACTTCTCCGGCCGCAACCGGCGGCCGCCGCTCGACCCGGTCAACGCCATGCTCTCGCTCGCCTACAGCATGCTCACCAGGCACTTCACCGCGGCCTGCGCCATGGTCGGGCTCGACCCCCACCTCGGCTTCTACCACGCCGACCGTCCCGGCCGCCCTTCCCTCGCCCTCGACCTGATGGAGCCGTTCCGGCCGCTGCTGGCCGACTCCGCGGTCATCACCGCCGTCAACAACGGCGAGGTTGCCGCGGCCGACTTCCTCCGCGTCGGCCAGGCCTGCACCCTCACCGACGACGGGCGGCGGCGGTTCATCGCCTGCTTCGAGCGACGCCTCGACACCGAGGTCCAGCACCCGGTGTTCGGCTACCGCATCGCCTACCGCCGGGTGGTCGAGGTGCAGGCCCGACTGCTCGCACGTCACGTCGCGGGCGAGCTGGAGAGCTACCCCGCCTTCGAGACGAGGTGAGGGTGACCGCGGTCTACCTGGTCTGCTACGACATCGCCGACCCGAAGCGGCTGCGCAAGGTCCACGTGGCCACCGAGGACCGCGGCGCGCGGCTGCAGTACTCGGTCTACCAGTGCGAGCTGTCGCGCATGCAGCTGGCGGTGCTGATCGCGGACCTGGAGGACCTGATCAACCACGACGAGGACCAGGTCCTGATCGTCCACCTCGGTCCCAGAGAGGAGACCACCCTTGACCGGTTCCAGGCGCTCGGGCGACCATACATCTCGCCCGTGCACCGCTCCTGCGTCGTCTGAGCGACGGGCGGCGGTCCTTGACAACCGAACCCGCGCTCGCCGCGCGGCGGCTTCGAGCGGTCCGGTCGTGAGCCCCGCCCAGGGACCGCTCGCGGCCGCCAAGCTGCCGCGCGCCAGGACCTTGCCGGCACGAGCTCGATCTGCCCTGACCACCCCGCCACCAGCCCCGACAACCGCTCGCCGCGCCGCTCGCCAGGGCCCGCCCGGCGGCCACCCGGAACGAGCACTCCATCCGCGGATCCGGATCCGCGGCCCCATTGAAGCCGGGCGAGCACGT
>CAYTJW010000005.1:11459-32985 GCA_964438135.1 uncultured Thermoanaerobaculia bacterium | reverse complement strand
AGCACGGGCGGCAGGTCGCCACCGCGAAGACCGTCCAGGTCATGTACGATTACGCGCAGAAGAAGCCCGTGCCGGTGGTCGACGAGTTCAGGCGGCTGATTTCGGCGTACGAGGGGATTGGGTAGGGACGAACCCTGAACCTTGAGGTGCGCGATGAAGCAGGTCACGATCTTCGGCAAGGACACCTGACCCTACACGAGCGACGCCCGGGCGGCGTACGCGAAGCAGGGGTACGCGGTCGACTACGTGAACGTCAAGAAGAGCGCCGGTGACCTCGCGCGGATGCTCCAGGCGAGCGGCGGCCGGCGGGACGTGCCAGTCATCGTCGACGACGGGAAGGTGACGATCGGGTACGGCGGCAATTGAGGGGTCTGACGCAGGGCCGCCGTCGGCGGCCCCTCCGTTTGGCCCAATTGGCCAGAACTGCGCCTCGCAACCTGAGTCTGCCGGCTTCCTTCGCATTACCAACGTGGTCCGGTGGCCGGTGCAGCGCGGGTGTTTCGCCACCGCCCCACCCCCGCAGCTATGAATTACGCATTCCTGCTTAAGATCAGTACGCTCCCTGCAGGGCAGGACTAGCCAGATCTGCAATCGAAACAGGCTCGCCGTGTGCAAGCGAGTGCCTCATGTTTGTCAGCACCCGCAGTCTTTCGACAATATCAGGGGCGGCTCGCCGTGTTCTTGCCTGATGGAGGATGTGGCCTATCTCGAGATCCCGCACGTCCAAGATGACATCGAACCTCGTATAGAACGGAACGCTCAACAGGTGGTCAAGGGTGTCCAGCAACCGCACGCGTTGCTCCTCGATGAACGGGAACAACACCCCGACCTCGGCACGCCAGATACGACGATGCAGCTCCTCGGCGTGTCCTAGCACGGCAAGGGTGCAGGAATGCGGACGGTCGCGCCCTTCGACCGTTTCGAGCGTGCCCATGCGCCAGCACGGTTCGGAGGCGAGAGATGGCGTCCATCCACGTTCGCCGGCCATGGCGACCAGCACCTCCGTCGGGGTCAGAAGCCCTTCTAGCGTCAGGCTCGAAAGGCGGGCGGCAAGCTCCACGTCGGTCCCTGCCACCTCGGCGCAGACGGCGACGCTGAGTTCGCGAAGGAGGGGGCTGCGAATCCTGCTCCTCAAACGCTCGCGCAAGAAGAACTCGGTGTCGTGAAGATCCACAACATCCCGCCACTGGCGAACCGTGATGGACGCAGCGTCGACCTCGATACGTTCGGTCGCTCGTTCACGCGTGACACTCAGGCAGATGATCGGGTGTCCGACGGGTCCGTTTCGGGCGTGCCGGTCGAACTCCTGGAGGAATCGCAGCCATGTTTGCGTTGCTGCGGACTCCCTTCGTGCGATCCAGAGCACCAGTCCAAGCCACCTCGTGTCCGAGGCCAGCCGAGCGGCAAACGACGTGGCATTCCGGCGGTCCCCTGTGAGCGCCCACGCCAGGGACTCCTCAGGATCCTCCATCTCGCCGAGCCCGTCGCCACAGGGCTCAACTGACCGCCAGCGCCACAGGTCGTCGAGCGACACCCGCTCCGCGAGTGCCTCCTTCAGTCCGGCGGGTATGATCTGGGGGGTCTCCAGCACGACGCTGCGCCCGTCGCGGAAGTCCCGCTCGAGCCGTTCGAGGAACCGGGACGGCCCCGGAAGCTGCCACCACCGGCGATCCATGAATCACCTCGCGGTTCCCGTCGGAACGAGGCGCGTCACGAACCGGTCGAACTCTCGACGGCCCGATGCCTGAACGGACACGTACGCGAGCAACTCGGCCCACCGAAGGACGTGTTCGATTGAGGCGCGGCTCACTGTTGGGGCCACGGCGACTGCTTCTTCGACAGACAGAGGTTCGCCGAACTCGGCGAACACCCTGACCACCGGAAGTACTGCGGTCGTAAGGCCGAACCTGCCCATCCAAGCTGCGCCAGCGGCGATGGACGCGCCAAGAGACTCGAGATGCTGTGCCCACCGGTGCGGCTCGTTTTGACACACTCGGCACAGGTCGGACAGCGGCATCGACCAGCGGCCTGTAATGTCGGCAATCCGCTCCCGTGCCTGTGTGTCACCGACCACCAACCCCAAGTCGTCGAGCCAGCGCGCCAGGGCCGGACGCGACCATGGTCGAAGGGACATCTCCCTGACTCCCCGCGAGACCAGCGTGGTTCTGTCACCACGGGGATCCGTCCAGCGCCAGACCTGGTCCGGATCGCCGACGAAGACCACTCGGCAGAACTTGAGCCGAGACGTCTTACGCCACAGCGTCTCCTGTGCGCGGTGGATCCATCCATCGGACCACGGCGATGACGCGGGCACCACCATAAGGGCGAGCCCCTCCGCGTTCTTTCGAAAGACCTCGTCCAGTTCCGTCTGGAAGCGCCCTGCGTCAGTCAGACCGTCGACCTCGAAGTATCGGGCGTGCTCGCAAATCGCGCGTATCGCCGCCGGAACACGTTCAAGACCGGATGCTTCGCTCCCGCACAAGACCGTCACGCCGTTGGAGAGGGCCAACAACTGGGACTCCTGCTCAGCGGTGAGAGGACTCCTCGCCCAGGACTCCGCCCCGATGAGGCGGTGAAACGACCCTGCCTCGAAGACGTCTATCGGTTCCCGACTCGCCGCATCCAGGAGCCGGGATTCGATCTCCTTCTGGCTCCCGAGCAACGTGACGAGGTTCGGACTCCGAAGAGTGTACAGGCCGTGCTCGCCTGCCCTTCGCAGGACCCCGAGACCCACCATCTCGTCGAGCAGGATCTCGAAGGCTTCAATGCTTGAGTCGCGCTTGAACCCGCTGGGCCACCAGTACAGCGCCGTTTCGCGCACCCACTCGGCGCCGACGCCATGCACCAGAATGTCTTCATCCCGGCGTTCGGCATCAGCCAGGGCTATGGACAGCGCAATCACGCGGTATCGGTTGTCCAGATCGAGCGTGAGGCGGAACTTGTCGAGAATCTTCTCTCGAAGCTCCTGACTCTGCACGGCGTCCAAGTGCTCGGACGATATCTCAAACGGCGGCGACACCCGGGGATCGAACATCGCGGGCGCGGCGGACGTCAGATGGTCGAGGAGATGCTTGCAGTAGATCTGGATGAGACTCGGGTAGTAATTCGTGTGGGATACGATCCGCATCGGGAGATCGGGCGATGGGAACCGGTATCCCAGGTCCTGCAGCGGGCCCACGATCATGGCGACGGCCTCAGCGGCCTCGCGGTTGTTAAGGAGCGGCCCGATGCAGATCGCGTGGCCGAGGTGCGCAACAGGGGAGTTCGGATCTCGGGCTGCTCGTTGGACGTTGTGGAGACCGGCAAACACGACCTTGAACCGTCGCCCTGTCTGGTCCATCAGGCCTTTGATCCGGCTCAACTGGCCGTAGCGCATCTCCGCGTCACGTTCCAGGAAAGCGTCGGCTTCGTCCAAGAGAAGCACGATCCGAGCACCGGGATTGGCTTCCATCCAGTCAAGCACGCGCCGCATGAAAGAGTCCGGGGTTGTCGTCCCGGGTCGCACAATCCCCCACGGTGCCAGCGCTGACGCCATGACCGGCCAGATATCGTTGACCGGTCGGGACGCCCCGATCAACTCCGCCGCGAGATCGATCCATTTGACGATCACGCCCGCCGAAGGATCGTGGTGCCGGCGGGCAACTTCCCTCAGCAAGGCCGTCTTGCCGAGCTGGCGGCCGCCGTAGACGAGATTGGTTCCACCAGGTTCGAAAACGGCCTGACGTTCGGCGGTTCGTCCAAAGAACATTTCCGGGGGGACTAGGCTGGCGGTTGTGACATACGGATCAACGAAGGTGAACGGCAGCAGACATTGGAAGAACGGCTTGAGTCTGAGTCCGCGCCTGCTGCACAGGAAGTAGATCACGGTCTCGTCGACGACAAGAAGCGTGATGCGTTTCTGTCGCGTGAGGAGTGCGAGGTCGCGGCGCCGCTGCTCGGTCATCTGGCCGAAGTACATTACGAAGAGCGGCGCTGTTGAGGTCTGACGCGACTCGGATGCGAGGATCTCCTCTTCGGACGGGCGGTCCCAGACGCAGAGCAGGCGGTAGCGCCCGGCTGCCGATGAGCCGAAATGGGGAACGACACAGATGTCTCGGCTTTCGATCGGAGTGGTCCTCAGCTCTCCTCTCCATGAGCGCTCGGTTGGCACGAGGTCCGGGCCGTCCACCGTCACCCCCCCGAATCCAATCAGGCGGAAGATCTCGGCGAGATGCTGACGGAGATTGGCTGAACGCGGGAGCTGTCCGTCCGCAGCACGGGGGACCTGCTTTGCGGCGTACCAGGCATCCAGAAGCGCGCCCGCGTCTCGTGCCTGGGCACCCGGAACCCTGCGCATGTCGACGGGGCCGACCGACCGGTTGTTGCGAATGTCCTCGACCACGGAACGCAGTTCGCCTCGCCCTCTCAACTCGCTCATGAAGGAGATGAACTGCCTGGCAAACGAGGGGAAGAACGTCGTGAACGTGTCGTCGGATTCGTCGAGTTGAATCGACTGCCCGGCAACCAGGAGGTCGATGTACTCGTTTGCAGCCAGAAAATTACCGCTGTCCAGTGCCGACTCAACCAGGGCGCGTGCCTCGGCCGGTGTGCCGGCTAGCGTGTCGAGCCGCTTGCGAATACTCCTGATGCGCTCACTCCGCCGGGCTTGAATGGCGGCCTCCACCTCATTGAGGACCTCCTCGACGGGCGCGAACACGAGCGTGTCCTCCGGGCGAATCGATTCCACTCTCGCCTTCAGGTCGAGTAGTTCCGACTCTGGCAGGAGGTCATACGATGCCGCCCGTGCCACCTGAGACTGGACACTCTCGACGCGGTCGCGGAGGGCGCGCACCGCCGCGGCCAGTGCGAGGCCGCGTTCGGTCCTGACCGATTCGATCTCGGCACTCGAAACGCCGGTCTGTCCCATGACTTCGATGGCGCGGAGGGAGCCGAGGTGATCACGCTCCTTCAGTCGGATGCGGAACGCCTTCTCGGGTGGAATGCGAGGCGAAGACGCCAGCTTGCGCAGGCACGCCAGTAGCCCAACTGGTTCGGCCTCAACAGGCCGCCAATGCTCGTCCAGGCGCAAGCCTTCGCAGCCAAGGAGCTCTGCCGAGAGAAGACGGGCGGGATTGTCACCAGAGTCGGTCTCCGCCACTTCCGGATCGAACAGCGCCCCAAAGTCGTCGAGACCCTGTTCCAGTGCGGCGACAGCGGAAGAGGCGACGAAGGCGTTGCCAAGACGTTCGCACGCCGCCCGAAGTTCTGAGCGTGCGGACACGAGCTCACGCTGGATCTCCTGGCGGCACCTCTCGATTTCGCTCTGCTTGGCTCTCGAAGCATCCTGCGTTGGCTGAGCATCGACCAGTTGCAGCCACCGTTCGATATGCCATTCCGCTTCGTGGGTGTGGTTGAGCAGGGAGGTTCTTGCCCGTGCTTCGATGGGTCTGAGCTGAGCGGAGCGTCCCCTCAGTTCCTTGTCAGTTCGTTCAAGCTGGCCAGCGATGTAGGAATCGTCCCGCCAGGCCTCCACATGTTGCCTGACTTCGTCCGCGGTCTCGATCCCTTCCTTGAGCACGAGGCTGAACATACGCCCCAAGGGTCCGCGCGCTGAGAGCCAGTCACGCCACACCCCGGTAGTCGGTGCGTAGATGATCGATGCCATTCGAGCCTGTTCCAGCCACTGTCGGCAGGCATCGCGATGCGCTTCAAGCTGACGGCTCCAGGCGGCGTGTTCCTTGATACCCTTCAGTGCCGCGGGATTCAGCCCCACGCCGAATTGGGTCAACTTCTTGACGACCGCCTTCAAGCGAAGGATGGCTTCCCCGGGGAGCTCGAGTCCCTCCAGGACAGGCGCGACCGTGGCAAACGACAGCAGTACTGCCGGTCTCAGGCAGGCCACCCCGATCAGGGCGGAGAGAATCCGGGATTCTGCTTCTGGGAGCGCTGTGACTCCGCCACGAATCTCGACGAGATGCAGGAGAGCGGCCCGCATCGTCTCGGCGAGGTCGCCCACCCCCGAGCGCAGCGCCCGGGAGAGGGCCAGAGCCTTCGGAACCGCCGCAGGGAGCGGCGGATTGGCCCCGGGGAAGAGCGCTTCGAGAGTAGCGCACATGTGATACCCCAGGCCGAAACGACCCGCACCGACAAGGCCCCACGCTATCTCGAAGTCCTCCAGGGCCTCCGCCGGAAGGCCTTCAAACACGGCCACCGACGTCGGCCGGGGCACCTGGGCCCCCTCTTTGAGCGGCTCCACAGCAGGCGGCGCTGGCGGAGGCGGGGCGACTGAGGGCGGCTGTCCAGGGGCACCGGCGCCCAGCTCCTGCTGTGTTGAGTCGGCTGGGGGGACGTGAACGACCTGTCCCAAGGCCGCCCCAGCTGCCGGGCCGACAGCCGTTGCCGGTAGGGGCGCTTCCGTGCCCTCAGCTTTCGCGATGGGCGTGTCGGGCGAGGTGCGCGCTGCACTCGATTCCGGCGGCGCATTCATCGGCACGCCAGGTGCGGTGACGGACTTCGCCGCGCCTTGCGACCGGTCGGAGGCGGCAACCCGAATCCGGCCCCGCGTCGCCGCTCGGGCAAGCTCATCCCCGAAACAATCACGCAACCGGTCACGAATCGCGAACAGCTCCTCGTCTGTGAAGGTATCGAGGTCGTTCACTGACCGAATGAGGACCGCCAGGGGATGCGAGCCGTTCAGAATAGACTCAGCCGTGCTCCTGGCCTGCGGCGAGACGCCCGCAAGCAGCGAGCGAAGCCGTGCGCACTCGCTGCGGACTGGATCGAGCACGGCAATCTGGCCTGAATCCTGGTGCTCGAGACTCGTCGCGCCATCCACGATTCGACGCGCGTCGGCGATGATCGCGCGCCCAGCCCCTTCGCCCTGGGCCAGTTGCTCGATCCGCGCCTGAAGCGCGTCAACCGTACGTGGAGATCGTTCTGCGGGGGTGCCCGCGGCGGTCACGCGCTCCAGCAGCACATCGAGTACCGCCACGAACCGGCGGAGGTCTTCCACGAATGATGGAGCAGGCCACTCCCCTCCTCCGCGGAGCGCGTCCGCGCGCTCCCGGAGGGCGCGCTCCCCGGCGGCCACCAGCGAGCGGACCGTCTCCGTCGCCAGCTGCGGGTCGACCGTTCCACTGTCCTCCATAGAAGCTTCCGCATCATCGATCAGGCCGGAGAGACTCTCCACCACCGTGGCCTCCGAGGATTCCCCTTGCGATCCTGATTCTGACGACTCCGTGGCACTGTCGGGGCTTACACCGAAGTAGTCGGCAAACGCCGGGTGAAGGTCTGTCAGGGGCTTGACGATGTCTGCCGCCTGTCCGGACTGCAGCAGAGCAAACGCAAGCGCGAACTGCGCGAGTGCATCGGCCGGAGACTCGGGTTCGAATGGTCGTGCCACGGTGCCGAGAACGATTGGTGCCTTTGCGCGGACGAGTTCTCCAAATCGCACCGGGTCGAGGAAGATGAGGTTGCCGTCGGCGTACTGGGCCGGCTCCACCAGGATTCGGAACACCTCATCCGCGAATGCGTGCGCGGTGAGGCGTTGCCAAAGAGCCAGATGCAAGGGAGGCAGGTCTGTGCCCGTGCCGGATCGCAACTCCACGCTGTCCAGTCGCCGCCGAAGTTCCTGCCTGTGATCAAGGCTGGTCGACCTGCAGCCGAGCATCTGAAGGACTCGCTTGGGCCTGAGATCGTGCCGGAACCCCTTGAACGCCTTAGCAACTGCGTCAGCCGAGAGTCCCGGAGGGAGCGGACCGCGCGCGTTGAGGGGTGCGAACTTGTACGTTGCAGGATTCAGATCGGACACGGGTCCCTCCATCTCGCTGTCGAATCTCTTGGATGGGGAGCGCCAGACGCAAGCAGCAACGTGTCCCGCGCATTCTAGGAGGCGACCAGCGGCGAGTCAACGCGGCGGAGGGCACGCGCTCGACAATAGTAGACAGACGCCGGCCACGAGAGGCCCGGTAGCGGGGCATGACGGGGGATATCCCAACGGCAGCCTCCTTGCCACGCTGCCCGCCCGTGGCGCCTCTACTCCGACGCCAGCGCTGCTGCGTTGACACGCAAAGTAGCTTCTGTCGTAATACTGCCGCCTGCGGGAAGGGCGCGATCGTGGGAGGGCTGATTCCGATGTTGAAGGAGCTCTACTACCGCATCAAGTACCGGAGTTTTCTCGCAAGCGCCAGCGGCAAAAGATTGTTTGCCGACCTCGCCATGGGCAGCCTTGTCCAGGAAGGAACCGCGCTCAAACGGGGGTGCCTCAAGCGGTTGGGGGTCCTCGACGAGAAGGTCGGTCGGATGACCTTCGTCAGCGACGGCAAGGTGTCCCGCAAGCTCGACGATTTCGGTGAAACCAAGAATGGACAGACAGGGGCGGCGCCTCTGACGCCAGAGGAACGGGCCACCATCAAGCGACGCCGGGCGATGAATCTCTACCTCGTGCTCGGCATGTTGACGGTCGAAGTGTTCCTCAACTACCTGTCGATGCTGCTGATCATCTCTGGCCGCAGCCCGTTCCTGGTTACGGCGAGGGTAGCACTGGCCATTGGTGCGACGGCCATTCCGTTTCTTGCCATTCATAAGACTTTCGAAGCGGCAGACGACCGCTCAAGAGGCGATGGTGGTTGGTTCCGGGTGGTGTTCGCCGCGTTTCTGTCGCTGCTGCTCCTCGTTGCTCTCTTTGCCCTGGCCTCTGCCAGGGCCCGCGACTTCGAAGGCAGCGGAGGCGGCATCATCTACTACGGCTTCATCATCCTGACCGTGGTCTTCCCGGTCGTCGCCGGCTGGTTCTGGTTCGATCGCGAGCAGGTGATGGCCAAGTACGTCAGGCGGACTCAGTGGCTGCATGCGCGTCGTGAGCAGGAACGGCTCGGCGAAGAAATCGGAGCGCTAGGGATCCGAGGGAGGGCATTGAAGGCGGAGGCCGTCGAGGCGATCCGCAGCATGATCTACGGCTACTGGTCCGCGTTCGTCTTCTTCTCCGCGCTGAAGGACCGGCTGGACTTGAAGCGCGGACGGCCCATCGAAGAGGCATCTGGCTTCGGTGAGTCCGAAGAGACCTTCGCTCTCGAATCCTGGCGGCGCCTGGGACTGGAGCGGGACTCCTTCGAGCCGCACGGGGGGGGCTAGCCATGCGCCTGATGGCGGCGGCGTTGATTCTCGTTGTGGCCGTGTTCGCACAGGGCTGTTCCGACGAGGGCGAGGTTCGCCGCGTCAACACGATCGTGTTGCTCGACTTCTCGGCGTCGGTGCAGGGCGAATCGTTCGACACCTATCTTGCCGTCTTGAAGACGTCGCTCCTCGCCCACCTGGGCCCGCGGGACAGAGTGCTGGTGCGTCCGATCGACTCGTCCTCGGAGCAGCGAGCCGTGAACCTCCTGGCGCTGGATTTGGCCGCCGAGCGCCTCGATGAGGACCCGGGGCTGGGCCTCGCGCACAGAGAGGAACGGCTTCGTGAACTCATCGCGAAACGCATCTCGAAGGAGGTGGCGGCCCTCGACGATCGGCTGAAGGCTGCGAAGTCCGAGCGGACGCGATTCGGTGGCAGGACCGATATCCTCGGCGCCTTGGACGCCGCGGAGCCCGAACTGGACAGGGCGGCCAACAGCCACAACCTGGTTGTGCTGTTCTCCGACATGGTACAGGAGACCCCGGACTGCGATCTGAGTGCTCTCAAGGGGCTGGGTGCCAAGGGGGTCGAGAGCCTTCTCGACCGCGCATCGAAGCACCGTGCGTTTCCCAACCTCTCGGGCGTGTGGCTCTTCGCGATGGGCGCCGGGGAAGGAACGGCAGACTCGATCGAGTTCTTCCGGGCTGTCAAGTCCTTCTGGACCGCTTACGCAGCGAAAACTGGAGCACGGCTGGAGCCGGGAAACTACGGCTTCCGCAATGGCGAGCGGCTCGCTGCCCTGGTCGAGACGCTCCACGGGACCCGTTGACCCCGCTTGCACAGAAAGTGCACCGCCCCTCTTGACATCGCCCCTGGTTCCAGTCCAAATGACGGCGGTGCAGCATGTGCTGCAGCCTGCCGTCGCAGATCGTGCCGCGCGTCCGTCTACGGGAATGAGGTGCGGGCATGTCCCTGGTCCACCACACACTGACCTTCGAAGTGCTGACGCCTCTGTTCATGGGAGGTCCGGCACAGTTCTTTCGCGACGCAGACGCAGGTGAGACGGAAATGGAAGCCGATGCTGCCGTCTCAGTGCCGGGACTCGTCGGTCGGTGGCGGTTCTGGTTTCGTGCCCTGGTGGGTGGGTCTTTGGGACCCGGGAAGCTGAAAGATCTGGCGGCTGAGGAGCGTAGGCTGTTCGGGGGAATCTCAGAGAACACCGGTAAGGCGTCCAGTTTCCGCGCGTGGATCCCGCCGGCCTCGGAGCCGCTTCGCGTGAATTCCGCGGACCCGTTGACCAGGGCCCACAGCCAACTGCGTTACCTGAGCTTCGGCATGGGTTCCCGGCAGGACCCCAGGCAGCCCGCGCGCTACGCGATTCTCCCCGGGCAACCGTTCACTGTCAGCATAGTGACCACTGACGACGCCTGGGCTCGCCTCAAGCCGACCATCGAGCTTGCGACCATTCTTGGCGGATATGGCGCGCGCCACCACAGGGGGCTCGGCAGCCTGCGGTGGATTCAGCTCGACGGCCAGCCGATTCCTCAACCCGAACCGACAGACGTCATCAAGTCTGCCCGGGACGGTTTGGGCGTCCAACCGAGATCTGCGCAGGGGGACGCCGAGCCGCGGTTTCCCGTGCTGTCGCAGAAATACTCCAGGTTCCGCGTCTGCGGTCCGTACTTCACGTCCAACAGGCCTCCAGAAGCTGATCGGTTCAAGAGCTGGGACGATGCCCTGCTGGCTATACGAAGGCAGTTGCGCGTGGAGCACCGCGAGGTGTGCCCCGACGGGACGGCCGTTGCTCAGGGGTTCTTTGCGCTGGGGCCCAAGTTCGGATTCCGGCATCGGTTCCCCGACCCGGACGTGTTCCATTTGGGCTACACCGCCCGCGGGGGATACCCATACGTCAAGGCCGTCGACCACGACACGGCGTGGCACATGACCCGGCGTCCTGCCGGCAGGAACCTTCCCGTATTGCAGAACCCGATGTTCGGCCTTCCGCTCGCCTACGCACAAAGGCACTGGAGCAGGACCGTCAATCTCACGCTGAACGGCGACTCGCTTCGTCGTCCGTCACCAGTGTCGTTCACGGTCACTCGGGACGCGGCTGGTTACAGAGTCATAGTGGGGTTGTTCCGTAGCGCGTTCATGCCGTCACGAGCCCAGGTGAAGATGACGCACAATCGCCATGACCTGGGTGTTGGAGGCATTCCGAACTGGGGGTACCTCGACGCGTTCTTTGACGGTTGCATTGGTGTCGACATCAAGGTGTGAGGGCGAGTCATGAGTCAGGACTACGCCGCAGTGCTCGCCGAGCTCAAGGCCCGTATTCCTCGATGGCAGGGCCCGATCTCGATGCTGTCCTTCACGCTCGCGGGCATCCAGGAGTTCATCGGCTCCGCCAGGTCGACCCGCGACGTGTGGAACGGCAGCTTCATGCTGTCCCTGATGGCCAGCGATGCCTGCCGGGCGATGCTTTCCAGGGCCGCCGGGATTGTTGGCTGTCAAAAAGAAAACCTCGACCGTGCGGTTCTCATCCCGGATGTCCCGACACAGCCACTCATCCGCCACAGCCGAGGCGACGAGTTCAACCCCAGGGACCTCGCCGTCGCCAGCTTTCCCAACACCATCCTGATGCTGGTTCCCGGACCGTCGACGGACGGGGACGGTGTGCGGCGCGATCATGCCCGGCTGATTGCCGAGGCCGGGATCAGTGGCCTGCACGACGCATGGCGGCGCGCGGTCTCCACTTGTCGCGCGCCGATTCAGCGCCACTTCGGCCCGTTCGCATCGGAGGAGTTCGAGTACCAATCCGAGCCGGCGCGGCTCTTCGAGCCCTACTGGAGTGCCGTCGACTTGCCTGAAACTCCAGAGGACCTGAAATTGGTCGCGAAGGAGTACGACATCACCATCGGCGAGTCGGGCTCGACCACCTACGGGGCACTGATGCGGTGGAGCAGCCGCACGCTGGCTGCGCGAAAGACGGTCCGCGACATCGAGCAGATGGGGCAGGCGGGGCTTCGCTGCAGTCTGTGCGGTGCGCGTTCGGCGCTGGCGAACTATGCAATCCGTCCGCGCAACCCCCGGCGAGAAGGAGATCGCATCGTCATCACGGTCGGCGCCGTGAAGGCGCTGTGGGACGCCATCCGCGCGTCGAACGAGATTCCGCCTTTCGCCTTCAGGCCGGGCGAGTACCTTTGCGCAGTGTGCGCCATTCGGCGGCTGGCCCCACATTTCGCTCTGGCCGGACGAGGGTTCCCCGCCGTCGACTTTCCTTCGACCAGCACCCTGGCAACGGCCGGGGGTATCGCTGGACTGGTCGAGCATCAGGCAGAAGTGAAGGGGCTCCGCGAGGTCGTCGAGGGCTTCGCGACCGAACTCCGCAGGGGACTCACTGCGGTGGGGCGTGCGACACACGCGCCGGGATTGCCCTTCCTTGAAGAGCGGTCGAACACAAACGCCGTTGCCCGCGCGCTGGCCGGCCTCGATGGCGATTTCTACTACGAAGACACGTACCAACCGAGCCAGCTCGCTGAGCACTTGGCCGTCGACGAGTCAGTGGCCGAGCAGGTTTTCCAGACCAGCCCCCTGAGTACGTTCAAGAAACGGGTGGCAACGCTCCACCTCCCAGACGGCAGGCGTTGCCGGTTCCTGCCGTCGAACTACTTCGCGACCATCGCCGTCGACGGCGACAAGATGGGTGACTGGATCAGCGGCGCGACTGCCGGGGACTTCTTCGGGCCCGACTGGCAGTCTGATCTGAGCAGCAGGCTGGCTGCCTTCTCGCGGCTTGTGCGGCATCGCCTTGAAGACGAGATGCCTGGCCGCGTCGTCTACGCTGGCGGCGACGACCTGCTGGCCTTCGTACCCCGCGAGTACGCGCTTGCCGCGATGGACACGATTGACGACACGTGGCGGAGGACTGTCGTCGAGCCTGCCGAATCTGACCTGCCCCCGCGTCCCAGAATCGAGATCACGGTCAGCATGGCGTGCGTGCTGGCCAAGCACAACCAGCCATTGTCGTGGGTCATTGCCGAATCCCACCGCCTGCTGAAGGAATATGCCAAGAGCTACTGTGGCCGGAATGCCTTTGCCATCGCACGCACCACGGGCGGCGCGGTGACGGTGGGCGCGCCGATCCGCCTGCGGATTCCAGCGGGAGACGATTCCGCGAACGAGTTGTTCGACAGCTTCGCGGGAATTGCGGCCGACATGACTGCGCTTGTATCGAACACCGGACCCGGTCTTTCGGCCCGGATCGTCAATGACGTGTATGCCCTCGACGCAGGGATGGCCTCCTGGGACGGCCAGGACCCCTCCGACGCCCGGCGCGTGCTGCTCGAGCGCCTGGTCCGCCGGCACTGGTCGGACGGCGGGCAATCCGAGGGCGCACACGCCTCGGCTAAACGCGTGCTGGCCCTGCACGATGCGGTGGCGGCATGGGTGAGCCAGCGGGGCGCGGCCGGCGTAGACGTCGGCAGCGCCTGGGCGCGAACCGCCGATCTGCTGGCCATGCTGCGGTTCCTGTCGCGCGAGGGGCGATGACATGATTCATTACCTCGACATCGATTTCGAGCCGGTAGGTGGCCTAGTGTTCCGGGACGCGCGGCCGTTCCAGGCCGGCGAGGCGTCGGTAGCAAGGATGTTGGCTTTTCCGCCTCCGCCTGGACCATTCTGGTCCGCTGCGCGCTCCGTCGTTCTGGCAGGAGCACCAGGAGCCAGAGTGCGTGCCAACGGCTTCGCGCTGACCCGCGTTGAGAACGGGCAGAAGTCCGTCTTCTACCCGATTCCCCTCGACGTGCTCCGGTGCGCCGACACGAGCGCGTGGGTGTGCCTGGCGCCGCGCCGCAACGCGACCCGAACGTCCACCGGCACCCCCTGGAGTCTTCTGAGCACGCCGGCCGGGGTGACCGCTGAACCCTGCGATGGCGCTTTGTTCAGCGCGGCACAATGGAGTGCCTACCTGGCATCCCGGACCACGCCGGACGTGAACGGCCGACCCCTCAGTGACTTCTGTCGCGCCGACGTCCGCACAGGGAACGAACTCAGCGGCCGGACCGCTGAACGGGGACGGCTCTACACCGAGCAGGTGGTATTTCTGCGCCGAGATCCCCGTACCACATTCACGATGGGCCTGATCTCGGATCAGCCCTGTCCCAAAGAAGTGCAGACAGCCACCCCGCTTGGCGGCGAGGGTAAGTTCGCAAGTGCCCGCCTGCGCTCACGCGATCACCCTTGGACGGGAGGCTTCGATGACGATGTCCGGGGGAGCGTCCGCGAGCGGCTGATCGACGCCGCCAAGAAGGCGGGGGGGCTAGTCCGCGCGAAGCTCTGCACGCTGACACCCGCCATCTACTCAGCCGACCTCGACGCACTCCACGAGCGCCCCTGGACGCCTGCCTGGCGCCCTTTCTGGCTATTCGACAGATGGAAACCCCTGCCGGGATGCCCGGAGCGCCACGAGGTTCGCCTTGTCGGGGCAGCGGTTGGGAGGGCATCACCATTGGGATTCTGGGACACCAGGCGGGGCGGCGGGGAGGCCGACGGCCCGCACGCCGGACCGAAGCCCCTGTATCGCATGGTGCCCGCCGGCGCCGTCTACTTTGTCGAGGTTCGGCCCGCGCCCGGCGCGTCGGCCGAGACTGCCGTCAACGCGCTGCTGCACTTCCTGTGGCTGCGGTCGCTGGCCGTGACGCGGGATGGCCGCGACACTTTCTTCGGCCGGATGGGGTTCGGCCTTACCGTCGTGGGAGGGTGGGAGTATGTCTGACACGAGTTCGACAGTTGCCGCGACTGCCTCCGACGCGAGCACCCATGTGCGTGGCGCGTTGGCGCTGTTCCTCTTCGCCGAATCGCCTGTGCACGCTGGGGCGGGGGGTAGTGAAGCCGCGGTCGACCTGCCGATTCAGCGGTCGGTCCAGACCGAGTGGCCCATCCTCAACGATTCCACCGTGCGCGGCGGTCTGCGGCGCTTGGTTGATGACCCGGACGCCTACTTCGGCAAGCCGGACGATCCGGGCAAGCTCGTTACCCCTGATGCCGAGATGCTCGCTTTTCCCGTGGCTTCTGCGAAGGGCATGACGTGTTGGGTAACTTGTGCCGCGGCCCTCAACTACTTCGTGCGCAAGCTCGAGGTGTTCAGGCTCGTGAAGACAGAAGACACCCGCGATCTCGCCAAGTGGGTGGGAAACCTCCCGCAGGGGAGCAAAGCGCTGTTGCCCGCCAAGTCGGCAGTCGCCTGGACCCATGGGGGGGCGGGAGGCATTGGCGCCACGGAGACGATTGTTCTCGAGTCCGATCGTTTCGACGTCGAGCGGCATACTGAGGCTGCCGGAATCGCTAAGTGGCTGGCCGCTCGGGCCCTCCCCTTTGAGAGCAAAGAGGCTCCCAACGGGAGCCTGGCTGGATATTGGGCGAACCGGTTCTGCGAGCACTTCGCCGTTGTCCCTGATGAGGCGTTCACACACTACGTCAAGCACAAGACGGACATCCGGACGCGCGTGAAGATCGGCGACAACGGAGTCGTGGCGCCATCTGGCCCGTGGACCGAAGAGAACCTCCCCGTCGACACGCTGCTCTACACGGTTCTCGCCGAGGCGGAGGGGGCTGCCGGCAGACTCTCGGACTGGGAGAAGAGTGTCGGGGTCGCCTCCATGCCGGTCATCCAACTCGGCGGCGACCAGAACCTCGGGCGGGGCCTTTTGCGCATCCGGAAGATGGGGGTGTAGCCATGAAGAACCTCGATCAGGCGCGCGCCAGGTCGGCCTGGACCCAGGTCACCGAGTTCAGAACGCAGCACCCGAAGGACTTCAAGGGGTACCGAAGCCTGGCCCGCAACTTCCCGTCGATGGTGCAGTCCATGGGAATCGGACAGAGCGTCGCGTTCCTGATGAGCAAGAAGAAGGAGGAGTCCCACAAGGCGTACCTGCTGCACATGACCGGCTGGCTGCATACCTGCGGAAACATCCCCTGGAGTCCGGCGCCCGCCCACGTGGCGTCGCCTGGCGGGGATTCCCTGATGAACACCTTGATTGGCCAGATGCAGCCTGAGGCGTGGTGGTTCGCCGATCGCGAGGCCATTCAGTACGCCGTCTGGATGAAACGATTCGCGGAGGCGCTGGCCGACCCCGAGAACCGCGGAGACGCTGCCTCCAGCACGCACGTGGCCGCCGGAGGGTAGGGCGATGGCGAAGTACGTTGCCCCCCGACCGACGGACGAGGCCCTTGTCGCGGACTTGCCGGAGGGGCCGGAGAACCTTCTGCTGCGTCTGTACACCCTGGCTGAGGTTCCCCGCGACAACGACAACAAGCTCAAGTCCCGGGCATTCAAGGCCATGCAGGACCAGAGCGCCCTCGTGCTCGACAAGGCCCTCCTCGGGCAACTCGCGGCTCGTCAGGAGGAAGCGATTCAGGCCTGCGCGCAGGCCTGGCCCCTTGGCTCACAAGAGATGCGTCTGGCGTCGGCCTTCACGTGTGGCCTTTCGCAGCCCACCACGCTCGAGAACGGGATGACTCTGCTCAGGCCCTACGGCATCCCGTTTGTACCAGGCACCAGCTGGAAAGGAGCATGTCGTTCCTGGCTGGCAGAGATCCTGGCTGACGACCTGAACATCTCGGAGAAGTGCGCTGCCGATGTGCTCCGGAAGTCGGGAGTCGCCGGGTTGCTCGGTGAGCCGGGCCGGGACGACGGCGACGATGCGGGGGGGGCGGCTCGTATCCGCTGCTTCGATGCGCTCCCGACGTACGCGAGTGTGCGCGTTGCCGTGACGACCCCTCATCACCAGAGATGGTACTCCAGTCTCGAGCCACCGGCAGGGTTCGAGAATCCCATCCCGGTACCGTTCCTCGTGGTTGCACCGGCTTCGGCCTTCGTCTTCAGATTTGCCGTCGACAGCACTGCTTCGATTCCCTTGGGCCTGGCCAACGAGACTGAGAAGCTCAGGCGCTGGGGGATCAGCGAGCTTGGAAAGGTCGACGGCTTCCTTCGGGATCTGGTGAAGTCGACGGGGCTGTACCGGGGATTCGGTTCACGGTCATCCCGCGGTCACGGTCGCATGCTGCCCTGACGCGCGCTGGCGGCTCCGCAGGGCCTCCGCCCCTGCCGACAACCACGAGTCGCAACCGCCAGTGAACCTCCGTCTAAACAACAGGGGAGGCGCTCATGCGGTTGCTGATGGTGCCTGCGGGGGCCATGGCGCTGGTGGCCACCTGGTTCTCGATGTCGGGGGCTGCGCTCCGAATGTTCGGGGACTCCGAACGTCCTCTCCATCTTGCGCTGGGGCTGGTGGTGGCCACGGCACTTCACTGTGCCTGGCTGCTGCTGGCTTTGGAGCGCGGTTGTCGCCCCGTTGCCCTGCTCGTCTGGGCAACCGCGCTTCACACGTGCATGATCGGGCTTCACCAGGTGCCGGGTGCGTCGGGGCGGAATGGGACGGCACTGCTGCTTGAAGGTATCCCGCTGCTTCTCGCCTCCGCGCTGGCTCCGCCGTCGTCGCTTGCGGATCGCCTGGCGAGGTGGCGCCGGGCCCGGCAACAGGCCATCGTGCAGCTCGAGATGGGCGAGGGGATCCTGGTATGGGTGCGGGACGTGTTCAAGCGCTTCGCCCTGGGACAGTCCCCGGGCGCGGACCGACTGGGCCGATTATGCACCCTCGCCGACAGACTCGGCCGTGGACACGGATGGGATGACGTAACCGAAAGAGACGTGGTTCCTGAAGCCCTGAGGCAGACCGTGCGCTCCGAGTTGACAGCTCTGCGTGTGGCGGCCGATCAGGCGCTCAGGAGTGCAGCCTCGATCGTCGAACGCCGAGCACTTGAAGGCGGCGCGCGCTGCCGAGACCTGGCGCTGCGAATCGAGTCGCTCCCGCCGAGTGAACGGGAGCGCCTCGCCGCCGTCTGCGAAGCACTACTGCTCCAGTCTGCGGCGATTGGGTGTGTGCCGCTATCGGATAGGCAACGGAAGGTGAACGGCTGACGCGGGAGCACGGAATGGCGGCAGCAGAAGACCACGGCGGCACGTTGTGCCGTACGAGCACGGCGAACCTTGTGCCAGCACCGCAGACGGCCGCAGAGCCAAGGCTCGGTCAGATTGCGCAGGAACTGGAGCGCAGGGCCGATCCAGACCGTGTTTCGCCTGCGTCAGGGCTCGATCTGCCGTGGTCGCCCGAGGCGGGGGCGCGCCGGCAGGCTCGTCGGGCTGCGCTAGAGGCCAGCTTGGACATCTTCACGGACGACCTCAGGGCTGTGCGTATTGCCAACGAGGTGCTCAACCGCGCAGCGACGACACGCGCCGCCGAGGCGGCCGAGGTCGCTGTCCTCGAAGTCCGCTGTCTTGGCGAATCCGCGCGTCTTGCGATTGTCAATCATGCACACGAAGAGATGACACGACAATTCCTGGCGCATCTCGAGACCCTGGAGTCGTTCCGGGAACGTGTGACGCCGGAATTGCTGGATGCCCTCAAGGAGCGGGCGCTGCTGGAGTTCTCCGACCGGATGACGCGTGCCTCCAAGGCCGACATCCCCTTCGATGTGGGGAAGATCCTGAGGTTGAGCGAATGAGCGCAACCAGCAGCGAGTCGTCTCCGGTTGGCGTCCCGGACGCTGTGCTGGCGCTCCAGCTTGACCTGGCGGGCGCCTGGAGCCGCGTCCTCGCCAGAGCCGGCATGCCCGGGGTCGACGGAGTCGCCGTCGGCTCGTTCTGCCATCGCGCCGCGGAGCACATGAGCGGGCTGCACGGCGAGCTGGCCTCCGGCACCTATCGTCCCCTGCCCTTGCGCCTGGCTCTCCTCGGCAAGAAGCACGGCGGAGTGCGGTGCCTGCTGGTCCCGTCGGTCCGCGACCGCGTCGTGCAGACTGCCCTTGCCGGCTGGCTCTCGTCCCGGTGGAATACGGAGTTTGACGCGGCGTCCTACGCCTACCGCCCTGGGCTCGGGGTTCACGACGCGCTGCGGGCCCTCGTCAGCCTCAGGGATCGCGGCTATCACTGGATGCTCGATGCCGACATCAGGAGTTTCTTCGATTCCATCCCTCACGGCCGGCTGATCGAATCCGTGACGAAGGCCCTGCCGGGGGCCAAGGGGCTGATCGGGTGGATCGACCAGGTCGTGGGTGGAGTGGTCTGGGATGGACAGGGGCTGTCGAAGGTCGCTGTTGGGGTGCCCCAGGGCTCGCCGCTGTCGCCGATTCTCGCCAACTTCTTTCTCGACGGTTTCGACAAGCACCTTCGCGCGGAGGGTTTCGCCCTCGTTCGGTACGCCGACGACTTCCTCGTGCTGGCTTCCAGCCCAATCGACCTCGCCCGGGCGCGATCAATCGTCGAGGAGCAGTTGAGTGGACTCGGTCTGGCGCTTAACATTGAGAAGACCCGGATGACGATGTTCGGAGAACCACTCAGGTTCCTGGGCGCTGATGTGCGTGGCGACGGTGTCTGGCTTCCTCTGCCCGTGTCGAGGCCGAAGGCGCCATCCGTATTCGTGGCGGCGCCGATGCCGCGGGCGCTGCTCCGTGCCTATGCCACCCGTGCGTGGCCTGTCACACGCCAATTCTCAGTCGCCGACTACCGGGAGTGGGCCAGACATGAGCCCCGCGCCGCGGACAGGCTTGACAGAGAACGCGGCGCCAAAGCCCTTGACGACACCCACGGCCCTTCGCGACTCTCGGCGCTGAACATCCTCAAGCGTGGCCGTCCATGAACGAAACCAGCGCGGCTGTCACCTCGTACGGTTCCATCGGTCGCACGGATGGCGGGATTCTGGTGCAGCGTCCCGCGGCCTCGACGTCCTGGCGACGCGTAGGTGCTACAGCGCCGTCGGTTCCGGCGGGTACCCCGCGGTTTCTGCATGTCACCCAGCAGGGGACGGTGCTCAGACAGTCCGGGACCAGAGTGGCGGTCACGGCGAAAACCACCACCCTGCTGGAAGTCCCAGTGTTCAAGCTCGAAGGCGTCCTTGTCTACGGCAATGCTCAGGTCACGACCCAGTGCCTGCGCTCCCTGATGAAGGAGAACGTGTGGATCGCGTTCTTCTCGCGGAATGGCTCGTATCGCGGACGCCTCCAGCCCCCCGCGTCATCCGGCGCGGCGATCCGACGCGAGCAGTGGCTGAGAGCCCAGGACGAGGCCTTCGTCCTCCGTTTCGCAAAGACCCTGGTCAGGGCCAAGATCGCCGGTGCCCGCCTCGTCGCACGAGCCTACTCCAGCAACTACGTCGCCGAGTCTCTCGGCAGCGGCCAGGCATTACTGCGGGCCGGTCTGGCAGCAATAGACAGTTCCCCGGACGTCGAGTCGCTTCGGGGCGTCGAGGGAACAGCGGCGCGTGCGTATTTCGATCTCTTCCGGAGGTGGAATCGTTCCCCCTTCGAGTTCGAACGCCGAGTCCAGCACCCGGCCAGGGATCCTATCAACGTCCTGCTGAACATCGGCTACTCGCTGCTGACCGCTGAGCTGACGGGACTGGTTGAGGCCGCTGGCCTCGACCCGGCGGTGGGCTTCTACCACAGCTGGGCTGGAGACCGGCCATCCCTGGCGTGCGACTGGGTCGAAGAGTTCCGACATCCGATTGTCGATCGGCTGGTCCTGCGTCTCGTGAATCGGGGAGAGATCAAGCCCCAGCACTTCGTCACTGACGATGATCGCCATGGTCTTCGCATCACCCAGGATGGCATGCGGATTCTCGTGACCGCGTACGAACAGACGCTGATTGGCCGAGCGCCCGCAGAACACGGCGAGGGACCGGTTGCCGTTGGCGACGGCGGGTGGCGCGCCACGTTTCTGGAGCAGTTGGGCCGACTTGTCGACGCCATTCACGGCAGGGAGACCTACGTCGCCCACGACGAACCGCGCACCGGCGGTGTGCCATGTTCTACGTAGTGTGTTACGACATCGCAGACGATCAGCGGAGGGAGTTGATCGCGAAGCGCCTGAAGGACTTCGGGACGCGCATCCAGCAGAGCGTATTCGAGTGCCTCTTGGACGACGCCGGGTATAGCCGGATGATGACGCGCCTGCAGCGGGAGAAGCTCGATCAATCGGACAAGGTCAGAGTGTATCGGCTCTGCGCCAAGTGCGTCTCGTTGACCGAGATCTATGGACCAGGAGAACTGACGACCGACGAGCCCTTCTACCTGGTCTGACGACAGGCAGCCACGCCGAATCTCCACGTCCGACGATGCCGCGCCGTCGGTAACGCCAAGTGAATCAGTCAGTTGGCGAAAGCAGTCTCAATACCCTGGGGCATGTATGGGTTACGGAGATTCTGCAACCAGCGCAACGCCGGCGGTTTACGGTGCCCCATTTGGGCGGGAGGCCGCTGCGGTACATGGGGTATGTACCAAAGTACAGACAGGTTACGCAGAGAGGGTGTATAAACTCCATGGAAGCAGTCGGTTCGGGCGACTGCCGTCTTTGAATGCGCTGGTATGTAGGCGCTTGGAAAC
>CAYTJW010000005.1:0-11359 GCA_964438135.1 uncultured Thermoanaerobaculia bacterium | reverse complement strand
GTCTTTGAATGCGCTGGTATGTAGGCGCTTGGAAACGATGAACTCGCCGTCGGCATCGGACTCGATCTTCAGCTGTCTTTGAATGCGCTGGTATGTAGGCGCTTGGAAACGCTACCGTTCCGACGGTCACCACCACCACGAGAATTCCGTCTTTGAATGCGCTGGTATGTAGGCGCTTGGAAACGAAACCTAGCTGACGCTAGGGAGCGGAACCCCCAAAGTCTTTGAATGCGCTGGTATGTAGCGCGCTTGGAAACTGGCCGCGACCGACTTGAGGAGGTTTCGGCCCATCTATGTGTCTTTGAATGCGCTGGTATGTAGGCGCTTGGAAACCCTCCTTAGGGCTATCTGGGTTCGAGTTGTTCAAGAACTAAGTCTTTGAATGCGCTGGTATGTAGGCGCTTGGAAACCGTGACCTCGCCCTTGTCGTACAAGAGCAACAAGTTGAACGTCTTTGAATGCGCTGGTATGTAGGCGCTTGGAAACCCCCTTGCGGCACCGGAATGCCGCAACTGCACTGAACGCTGGTCTTTGAATGCGCTGGTATGTAGGCGCTTGGAAACACACTTGCCCGCCGCAAGCAACACCCTGGTCTTCTACGTGTCTTTGAATGCGCTGGTATGTAGGCGCTTGGAAACCCCGAAACTCCACCCCGGGAGGCGTGCCCTCCTCGAGGGTCTTTGAATGCGCTGGTATGTAGGCGCTTGGAAACCCGATTCAATGTCCCGACAAGTCGGGGCGTTTTGTTGTGTGGTCTTTGAATGCGCTGGTATGTAGGCGCTTGGAAACAGACCGGATGGCCCCGGCCCGCTCGACTTCTAGAACATGGTCTTTGAATGCGCTGGTATGTAGGCGCTTGGAAACCGACCCGTGGTAGTAGCTACCCTAATTGTTTTGGAACTATTCTTTGAATGCGCTGGTATGTAGGCGCTTGGAAACCCTTCCTCGATCTTGCCGAGGAAGCACTTCTTGAAGTTGTCTTTGAATGCGCTGGTATGTAGGCGCTTGGAAACCGTTCTGCCACCTGACACACTCCTTTCAGGATGTATATAGTCTTTGAATGCGCTGGTATGTAGGCGCTTGGAAACTCATTCCCGGTCCCGACTTGTCCGCCCGTCGAATCATCTGGTCTTTGAATGCGCTGGTATGTAGGCGCTTGGAAACGATCGCCGGACCAGTGACCAGGACCAAGAAGACAAAGGTCTTTGAATGCGCTGGTATGTAGGCGCTTGGAAACCCTTCTCCAGGAATGCCCCGCCGCTGCCGAACCGCATCCAGGTCTTTGAATGCGCTGGTATGTAGGCGCTTGGAAACCACGCGCTTCCTCAAGGAGCAACAACTTCAGGATGATGTCTTTGAATGCGCTGGTATGAAGGCGCTTGGAAACGCAGTAACCGTGTAGGTCCCCACCACGTTCGACGAGAGTCTTTGAATGCGCTGGTATGAGCGCGCTTGAAACCCGGGAGGGTCGTCAGGCGGGCAGTTGCACAGCGTCCGCGCCCGTGCTTGAATGCCTTCGTCAGGGGGTTGTTGGGTTTCGGGCAACGTTGCGCGGGGCTCCTGCAGGAGGGGCGATGAGCATTCTGATCGCGAACGTCGGGAACCGGGACCTGCTGCTCAACATAGGGTCGAAGGACGCCCCCAGGTACGTGACGGTGGAAAAAGGAGAAAAGGCCAGGCTCGACACCAAAGAACTCAAGAGGGTCTTGATTGAGGAGTGGGGGAAGCTAGGTAATTCGCAAGAGCCCCCATGCGGGAGAGTGTTCAGCACGCGGTCGTTTGGCGCCACCGTTCATGATCTCGTAGATTGTGTCGAGGATCGGTTGCTGATGCCGATCCTCGGCCCTGTCCTGACGAAGTGCGGGGATGGTGTCGAAAGGGTTGTACTGATCTGCACAGCTCAGGACGACCAAAAGAGTGGAGGCCACAGCGAGTGGGACACGTACGAGTGCGCGAGGGTCATGCAGCACCTGCTCGAGAAGCGGAGGTTGTCTGTCCTTCTCCGCAGGGTCAGGAAGAACCCGAGTGGACACGATCATGCGTTCCAGATGATAGACAACCTCTTGAACGATCCGGCCGCCGAGGTGGGGGATACAGACGAGGTATATGCCGCCATTCGCGGGGGCATTCCAGCACTCAACTCGGCTCTGGCCCAGCATGTGATTGCGCGTTTTGGCCCGCGTGCACACCTGGTAGAAGTGGACGAACCGCCCGACATCGAACAACGGAAAGCCGGAGTCGTAGGCCAGGCCAGGCTGGTCGATACGTGGCCGATAAGACGCCAGCAGTTGATCCGCCAGGCTCGCGTGCTTCTGGACAGATTCGACTTCGAGGGAGCCAGGCTACTCCTCGAACACGAAGGCGTGGACGACAAGACCGTACTGGTCTACCTGCGGCATGGGCATGCCAGGCAGAATCTCGATATGGCTGCAGCCGCTGAATTCAACGAAGGGATCCCTGAAGATTGGCGATGCGATCCTGCCGTGGAGTGGTCGAGTCAGCGTCTGCGTGATGTGGCCGATGCCGCCGGCATTGCGTACGACCGGGCCGACTACCTCACCTACCTCGCGCTGGTGTCAACCTTCAGGGAGAACCTGCTGCGCGTGGCGTTGTTCGCATCTGGATGGCAGCTCGGTGGCCTGTACAAGATCCCGGAAACCAGCCTCGGCGCCAGACTGGTAAGTTGCCTGCAACGGACTCCATGCCAGCGACTGACGGAGAACAACGTGGCCTACTGGGTCGCCAACGTACCGTTTCTGGTGGCAGTCACCAGGCACAAGTTGCGCAGCAGGGCGACTGATCTGGTGGCCTGCGTTGAGAAACTCCAGCAGGCCGGCAAACTCCGTAATGAAACGCTGCATAACATGCGCGGGGTTGCCAAGAAACAGGTAGACACGGCTATGGACGCCGAAACGTTTCTTGCTCTCGCAGCAGCTGCTCTCCAGACCATCGCAGGCTTGGATGGCCAGCGCCCCCCCATCTGCGTCATCCATGCGATCAGGGGAGAAGTGCTCGAGAGGCTGACGAGACACCGCCCCGGCGCCTGAGCCACGGTCGAGGCGGGCTCCACTGCGCGGCGGCGTCACAAACCAACAGCCGCCGCCGTCTTGATCTGAGTGATGCCCGGACGGCAGGGCGCCGTCTGATGTGGGCCGTAGCGAGATCTCTCCCTGGTGATCGTCATGGCCGAACACCCGGAAACTACGCCGCGAGGTAGCTCTGTGGGCGACCCGGTGCCTGAGAGTGCCCCCAGCCTCCTGTCGCTTGAAGACACGGAGCTTGCGCGCATGGTGCGAGAACTCCCGTGGGAACCGCAGGGGCAGCTGGCAACAGCCGAACTATGGGCGAGGTACGGGGGGCGCATCGAGCGTCACATGCGTTGGCTCTCATTTCGGCACTGCCCGTGGTGGGTCGAGAGACGCGGGTTCTGCGAAGACCTCAGCGGCAAGGTCAAGGACAAGTTGCTCTCCGCCGGAGAGACGGGCGTCAGGCGGATCGGGTTGTACGACGGGCGAGGGTCGTTCGAAGGATTCGTCAGGGCGATCTCCACACGCGTGGCCTTGGACCTCGTCGACCAATGCCCCCCTCCGATGATCGACAGCACCGAGGTCCCTGAGCCCGCGGCCTCCGAGGCGAGCGATCCGGGTGTCGCGGTGGCGGGACGGGAAGCCACGAGAATACTCAAGCAGCTCGTGGAAAGCGGCACGCTTGCGCCCACCAGCGCCTTTGCGGTGGTGCAGCACTGCTGGGCGGGGAAGACCTTCAGGCAGATTGCCGAAGAATACTCGGCTGCATTCTTCGACCTGGATCCCGATGCCGTTCCGACAAAGACCGCCGCGGTGCAGTACTGGTACAAGCGAGGCCTGATCCAACTGCGTGCCGCGATGGACACCCGCCAGGATGGCGCGAGCGACAGCGGGAGCATGACATGACAGCAGACAATCCTGGAGGCCACGTCGATTCGGAGACGGGTGGTGATTGGCCAGGAAGCCCTGACCCGATGCACCCCTCGCCAGCGGAACTGGCCGCCTGTGCCGGGGGGGCCCTCGGGCGACTCAGGGCCGGGCAGATCCGCCTCCACCTCGCAACATGTGCCAGGTGCTTGAGCCTGTTCGAGTGGATGGACACCTCAGGCGGCCCTGGACCAGAAGGAGGCGCGCGGCCCCGGCCTGAACACGCACGGCCGCTCAAGCCTGCCGGGATTGCAGTCGGGGGGCAGGGATCATCTGAGGTTGCTGAAGCCGAACTGTCGTCGCTGTTGGGCTCGATGCTCGTCGACTGGCTGGGAGATCCGGCCAGAGACCTGGTCATCCTGCCCGTAAGGGGTCACGAGGGTGCGCTCTTTTCGGTGGAATCCCAGTGCGGGGGCCTCTGCGCAGTGTGGTTCGCTCCGCCTCACGCGGCGATGCTTCGGCTTCCTTTTTCCGGCCCCACAGGTTTCGATGTGGTTGCACGCGCGCGGATTGTGCCTGCCCGGACCGCCACGTCTGCCCGACACAGCAATGCAGCGTCTCCGGCGGGGGCGATTCTGGACGGCGTTGCGAGGCGGGCCGCAGCGCTCCCAGACGACGGCGCCTTTGTCATAGGCTCCTCGGCTTTCGAAGGCGATGGCCACCATGCAGCTGCGGCGCTGTCTCTCGCCTTGTGGCGTGGAGAGAGCCCGCAACCAGCCGAAGAACCGCGGCCAAGAAGGGACCCGCTGCCGGCAGCGCAGGTGCTCTGCGTGGCCTTTCAGTCCCTGAGGGGGCTCCGTGCGCCCGCTGGCCCTGGAGATGACCCTGCAGTGGTCGGATGGGCCGCCGAATCGGACACGGCTCCGATGCTCACGGCAGGCGAGTTCTGGTCCGCCGGCGGAATCCTGGTCGCGGCGACACGGGAGAAGAGGAACCTCATCGTCACGGTCGAACGAGACAATACTGGGCTCGCCGGTGCGGAGGTCGCCCTGTGGCGGGACGGACCCGCACGAGTATCAGTAGTCTGTGCCACGGGGCTGACCGACGCGGCGGGGACCGCGGCGCTGGGGCTTGCGGCCCCATGGCGCGAACCATGCGTCGGTGAGCGATACCGTCTTGTGGTGGCCTTGCCGGGGAAGTCCACAGATGCGGCCAACTGAGACCCTGCTCGCTAACGGGTTGGCGGCGGCAGCGGCAGGAGCACCGGTTGCGGTGCTTCGGGCAGTCGTCGCGGCGTTCCCGGCTGCCAGCCTGGCGGAGCGGCGGCTGCTTCTGGGCATGCTGGAGGACTTGCTCCACCATGTACGTCCTCTAGTGCGCGCCGAAGGCGCAGCAATGACGGAACTGCTGCGACGACTCGGCGGCCTCACCCCTTCGGCCGAACAGCTGGCAGCCTTGGTCGGTGCTGTCGAATCTCGTTCCGAGGCCCAACTGGCTGGGCGTCCTGGGCGGGTGCCGTGCCTGTTCGCGTCCACAGGGTTCTTCGCCGGGGAGAGAATCGGCTGCGTGCATCATCTCCTCATGTGCGGCAGCGCCTGGGGCAACACGCTGACCCTGCATCTCCCGTGGAGCGGGAGCGAGCCTTCGGTGCGCCGGTCCTTTCAGGCTGGGGTCCTGGCGGCATTCGAGTACCTCAGGCAGCGCGGACTCCCTCCGCTACACGGCCACATGTTCCTGAACTGCTACCGTATCGACGCCCAGTTGCCCAGCGTCCGGACCACGCTGGAGGGTGAGTCACTGGGGCTTGCGTCGGCGGTCGGCACCGTGTCTGTGCTGCTGGATCTTGCCGTCCCGGCGGACGTTTCGTTTTCAGCCTTGGTTGACATCCGGCAAGGACTCACTCCGATCGGTGGCCTCGAGCCGAAGCTCAGGGCTGCGGCTGACCACGGGATCACTCGGGTCTTCGTGGCGGCTGATCAGTTGCTGGACGGGCCCTGTCCGGACGGCGTCCGCCTCGTCCAGCACCGGAGTCTGGCCCAGGTTGTTGAAGATGTCTTTCAGGCCGACGAGTTGTCGGGCGGCATTGATCGGCTCCGGGCTGCGTGCGTGCCGAACCCGATACCCGAACGGACCTGGCTGATGGAGCGCGTACCGGACCAAGGTAATCGCATCCTATTGTCGGCGGTCGGAAAGTCTGATCCGATCGGCACGCACAAGGACGAGCACGGAAGAGGTTTCGCCCAGTCTGAGGGACCGTGTCTCGCGGCAGCCCGATATGTCAGGCCATCCCACGCCTATCTCTTCTTCACGACCCGGGATGCCGCGGGCCAGTACAACGACTTCTCCCAGAACGCCGCTGATACGGCCCGGTACCTTGCCGAGCAGCCGGGCGGCTGCCGCGTAGTCCTGGTTCCCCTGCGTGCGGTGTCTGACCCCACTGACGTTCGGGAGTTGATCGAAGCGCTCGCTCCGCATCTCCAACGCATCAGCGCCGACCACGGCCCCGACCCTGCGTATTTCACAAATGCCTCGTCGGGGACCGGCCAGATGGCCGTCGCGTGGCACTTGCTCGCCGAACGGCGCCTGCTTCCGGGCACGCTGCTCCAGGTGCGCGAACAGCGGTTTGTGTCATCGGGCTCTCTGGTCAGGCCTGTCGCGTTGCCCCACGCCTGACGCGGAGGGCGCAGCCTGCTAGCGTCCAGCGCCTGAGATTAAGACAGCGAGATCGGCCGCGAAGTAGGGGGCCGCCGCTGCCCACGGGACTGCCTGGGCCAGGGCCCTGCGGGTACGTTCGAATTGCTCTGAGGCGGACGCAGGAGCGCCGACGATCAGAGCGTCAGATGGTTTCGCGGGAACCAGAAGGAGAAGGACCTTAACGCCGGCCGATGGCGCCGGAATCGGGGGCAGGGACGTGCCGTGAGCCGTGTCGGCCATGTCGGTGATGAGGACGAAGATCTGGCGGCGGGGGCCCGGAGTGCACGCAATCCGTCGCAGGGCGCCTACCGGATCAGACGTTCGACTCACGGGGCGAAGGCGCAGCACACGCTCCACCGATTCCAGCGGCCCCAGTGCCTGGACGACCCGCTGGCGAAACACCGTACGCTGTTGTGCCAGTTCATCGCGCTGTCGGCGCAGTGCGGCTTCCCTGAAGTTCGACCACGCAGCAACTTCCGGGGGAAGGCCGGTGATCTGAGTAGCTGGCGCCAGCGGCACCTCAACCCGAACCACTGTCGTCCACGTCCATCCGTCGGAATCGAATGTCCAGACGGCCACTTGGCGGCACACGCTGGCCTCGACGAACTCGACCATCTCCGACTTGACGTGACGCCACGACTCAATTGGGACGACGAGACTGCCGCTTGCATCGATCACGACGTGGCAATCCGCGCCTGTGTCCGCCAGAGGAGCGGCGATGTCCTGAGCAGTCTGCCCAGCACGGTGCGCGGCAGCAGAGCCTTCGCCCGATGCCTGTGCGGTGCAACTCCAGCCTGCGGTGGCCGCCGCCAGCAACAGCGCGAGTGCGGTGCCCGCGCGCGTCCCATCTGGTGCCTGGGGCATTTCCCGCCTGATCTCGGCGAGAAAGGCCGTGCTGGCCCGCTGGTCCCGGTCGAGGATCGCGAAACGGTCCGCCAGCCGCGCACTCCATCTGTAGATGAACGCCGCCGCAAACAGGCTCGACGCCAGGAATACGAGCCCAAGCGTCAGGAATCCCCATCCGGCCATGACCATGATCACGACGGTGTCACTGGCCGCCAGACTGCCCTCGACGGTTCTCGCGACAATGGACATGGCGACCGCGAAGAGAAAACACACCAAGGCAGGGTAGAACGCGAAGTTCCTGAGTCGACGGATCGCCCTCTTCGGGCGCCTGTGACCGGTTGAACCGAATACGGCGAAGTGAATCGCCCGCTCGAAGATCAGGGTGATGGCGAGGGCGAACAAGGCACCGACCCAGGGGTTGATCCCGCGGCTGGCGAAGAGCCACGCCGCCAGCAACATCTCGCCACCCAGCGCGACGACGCCACCGATCCAGTAGCTGCGACCGATCGCGACATCTTCCGTGATCGCATACGGCACGCCAGACGGATTGCGTTCCTCGGTGCGCCAGTTCGACCGAGCGTCCTGGTACTCTGCAGCCGTCCCAGCCTTCTGCTGTTCGAGGATGATCAGTTCCCCCTCCAGCCGGCTGGCAAGTGACTGGTCAACGTGCCAGCGGTCGCGCGGCGATCCGGCATCTTCGCGCAGCGCTCGTGCCCTGACAATCTGCCCCGGGGTCATGTCGGTTCCTCCCTTGTCTTCCTAGACGGAGCGGAGCCGTGGTTTGGGACGGGACGAGGCTCGTCGCCGCAGTTGTGGCGGATCTTGCTCGACACCGCTCTCAAGTGGATGGTCGGAGCCGTCTTACATCGTTGTCGGCGCTGTTCAGAGCCAGGGGAAGGTTGTGTCACCTGGCTCCGTTGGCGCGGCGGAACTACCGAAGACGTCGGACAGGAGATGAGAGAGTGCTCGAGAGGGTGGCAGACCTGGAGAGTCTTCAGAGGGAAGAAGTCCTCGATTCCGGTATTCGGGTCCTTCTGTCGCGCTGCACGCTGGAACGGGACCCCTGGTGCGCGGTGTGCGCGTTGGACGTCGCGGGCGTCGGACGCGACCCGGATGCCGGTGGACCTGCACGTAATTGCGGCCCGACGTTGTGCCCGGGCCGTCTGGCCTCGGTCCTGCCGGCGGGCGGGGCGCTCACGTTCCTCTTCACAAACGGCGTGGCGAACGAGTCCGGCAGCACGCGATGGAGGATCCTTGCCGAGACCAGGGCGCCGACGGCGTCAGGTGCACGTGAGGCCGCACTCGACCTTGTCTACGGCGTGACCTCCTGGCTCAGTGTCGCCAAGGCCCGCATCGCCTACCAGTCGGCCCTGGATCATGGCCGACCAGGCTGGGATGACCGATGGTCGTACCGGTCGTGTCTCCCGGCACCTGCCGTCGCCTGTCGAGTGAATGCCCGAAGGCCGGCCGGCTTTTCCGGCGAACCGCCGGCAGCACCGACCATGCTGCTCCGCCTGAACACCGAACAGTCGGGGGGAAGGCCCTGGTTCTTCGAACCGGTGCTCTCCGTTCTCGAACAGGCGCGGTCGGCCGCCGCCCTGTCCGTTCGGCTCGAAGGTCGCCCGCTCACCTCTGCGGAGCTGGCCGCGGTAAGGGAGTTCGACCGCCGTTGGCGAGACGGAACAGCCGACCACTGGCAGGCAGGCGGCTGGACTCGCCTGCGGCAAGGCGACTCTGAAGTCGGGGCAATCTCCGACGCACTGGCGGTGTGGGCGGGTAGCCCATCAGCTCTGGCGCTCTCGGTCAGTCTGCTCACGGAGCAACCGCCGCAACAGGGTCTGCGCCGAATGGTCGAGCACGAGCTGTACCGCTTTGCGGGAAATCAGTGCGGCTGGCGCGACGGTGCAGTGGACGGGGCTGACCAGCAGTGCCGCGTTCTCGATTTGTCCCACCGTGTGCACGAGAACGACCTCCTTACGTGGACGCTGCCGTCCGCCGACTACTGGCGCCGATCTGGCCTGCCCATTGCCGGCGACCTGGCTCCGGAGCCTCTGCCTGCCCCGGGCGTCGTGGTGGGGACGTGCCGAGTTGGCCTCCTGGCGAGACGAGTATCCATCGCAGATGCTGATCGTTCATCTCACGTGTACATCTGTGGAGCCACAGGCACAGGGAAGTCCACGCTGCTTCGCAACATGGTGCTCCAGGACATCGACGCCGGACACGGGGTCTGCGTCATCGACCCCCACGGAGACCTGTTCGAGGAGGTGGGCGCATCGATTCCAGCTCATCGGGAAGGAGACGTCATCGTCGTCGATCCTCAGGACCGCGAATGGGCTGTTGGCGTGAACCTGCTGGACCGGGATCTTGCGGCCGGCGCGCCGCCGCTGCACTTCCTGGCGAGCGAACTGCTGAAGATCTTCGACCAACTCTACAACATGCGTGAAGTCGGCGGGCCCATGTTCGAACTCTACATGCGCAACGCACTGCTGCTGGCTGCCGCGAACAACCTGGGCCGCGCGACGATCATGGACGTGCAGGCGATCTTCGAGGACCCGCGATTCCGTGCGTACCTCAAGGAACACTGCGACGATCCCCTGGTGGTGTCGTTCTGGAATCAGATGGCTGAGCGGGTCGGAGGGGAAGCGTCGCTGACCAACATGGGCCCGTACGTGTCGAGCAAGCTCAATGCCATGACATGCAATGCCGCTGTGCGGTGCATCATCGGCCAGTCGCGAAGTACCATCGACTTCCAGTCAGCCATGGATCGGCAGGCTATCGTTCTCGTCAACCTGACCCAGGGTGCACTGGGCGAGCTCGATAGTCGCCTGCTGGGGATGCTCATCACAACCCGGATCTTCGCGGCAGCCATGGCGCGCGCTGGCCGGCCCCGGGCGCAGCGGCGTCCCTTTCACTTGTACATCGACGAGTTTCAAGCGTTCACCACGGACACTATCGCCTCGATGCTCGCGGGCGCCAGGAAATACGGCCTCTTCCTCACGCTGGCCAACCAGAACCTGTCTCAACTGCTCGCCGGCCATGGTCGGCAGAACATGCTGGATTCGGTGCTGGCCAACTGCGGATCACTCGTCTGCTTCAGGCTGGCGCTATCCGATGCCCAGCGCATGGAGTCGTACACACTCCCGGCTCTCAAGGCCGGTGACCTCCAGCAGCTCCCGAACTACCATGCAGCTGTGAGGCTCCTGAGCGGTGGCGCACCGATGCCCCCCTGCGTCGTCTCGACCGAGCCGCCGGCGGGTGCTGGATGCGCCGGCAGGTGGGACGCCATCCGTCAGGCGTCGCGCACCAAATACGCGCGACCGGTCTCGGAGGTCGAAAGCGAGATTCGGCGCTGGCGTTTCGCCTCCCACGGCCCCAGCGAGGAGAGGAACGACTCTCTCTTCGATGCATTCGAGCCGCTTCCGGCGCAATAATTGGCCGGTGCTGACGGCTCCACCGCTCCTTGACGCCGGGACGGGCCGGCCGCGCGAAACGAGAGAACGACGCTCACCGCTGGAGATGCCATGGCAACGCGCACCCAATGTCCCAACTGTGGAAACCGGACGATCGATGTCTCGATCTACCGCTGTGCCAACTGTGGTTTCACGGGCTGCCTCAAAGCGGGGTTCCTGAGTTCCTCCGGCTGCTGGAAGCAATCGGAATGCCCGAGATGCGGTTCGAAACGTCGCCCCGAGCGAATCGCATACATTGGAGGAATCGACTCCAACTAGTGCGACGGTGCGGAGAGGACAGGCGGTGCATCCGGGCTTGGCCGGAGCCGGCTCGTGAATGTGGCGTGTGCTCTCGACCTGCCACGTTCGCCTACTCGTAGTGCCGGGCGCGCGGCCAGACCGAGTCCACCGGGGCGATCGACCCGCGCGCCAGGAAGATCGGGTTGTCGTTGCGCCAGCTCATGCAGTAGTCGCAGT
>CAYTJW010000004.1:0-36661 GCA_964438135.1 uncultured Thermoanaerobaculia bacterium | reverse complement strand
GCCGGCCGCGCGCAGCCCGCCGCCAGCGGGCCGGCCGCGGCGGCGAGGGCGAGCAGGGCGGGCCCGAGTCTCCTCATGGCCGGCCCATGATCTCGAGGGACTCGATCGCCGGGTAGGGGACCAGCGCGGCCAGGAACCCTCCAGCCCCCTCGGCGATGAGCAGGGCCATGACGACGATCACCGCCCCGAGGGTGAGGGCCACCGCCAGGTTGCCGCGACCGATCTCGGCCAGCTCGTCGACCTCCCGGGTCAGGCGCAGGAAGACCCGCGTCGCCGCCACCATGGTCACGATCGCGACGGCGCTCGCGACCGCCACCAGCAGCAGCCACAGCCCGAGCAGGCGCAGGGCGGCGCCGAGGCCGAGGCCGTGGAACAGGGCGGTCTGCAGGCCGGACGCCGCCGGCGCCACCGCCGTGCGGACGATGACGCCGCAGCCGAGCAGCATGGCCCCGACCAGCACGCCGACGGCGGCGTTGCCCGCCTTGAGCTCGGCCCCTACCGCGATCGGCCGCACCAGCCGCGCCAGCAGCCGGAAAGCGGCGAAGGTGACGCCCACCCCGAGCACCAGGGCGAGCACGAGCTGCGCGCTACCGGACAGAAGTGCGACAAGCTGCATGGGACCTCCCCCCGCTCATCATCGCGTGCCGGGCGGGGGTTCGCAATTGCCGCCCGGTGTTGTCACCGTCCTGGCTGCCCGAGCAGCACCTCCTCGAGCAGGGCGCCGATCTGGCGGGCGAGCTCCTGGATCGGGACGTTGGCCACCGAGCGGGGGTAGAACTCGCGGACGTGGGCGGTGCGGGGTCCCAGGCCGACGCCGATCAGCTGCAGGGCGGGACCGAGCGTGGCGAGCTCGCGCACCACCTGGCGCAGGTCGTCGGCGGTCGAGTGCGAGCCCTCCGGCCAGCCGTCGCTGATGGCGATCAGGATCCGCTCCTCCGCCGGCTCCCCGAGGAGCCGGTCGGCGGCCTGGCGCAGGCATGGGCCGTCGTCGTTGTAGAGGTACTGGTTGTGGCCGCCCGGGTTGGTGCCGTCGACCTCGGCCGGGATGGCGGCGATGCGCGCGCGGACCGCGCCACTGAGCCCCTCGTTGAAGGCGCTGATCGGGATCAGCTCGTCCTGGAAGCCGTCGATCGCGAACGGCACCGCCAGGCGGCTCAGGGTCTCGGCGAAGAGGATGGTGCCGAGCAGGGCGGCCTCGGACTTGGGTCCCCGCATCGAGCCGGACAGGTCGACCAGCAGCGCGACGGCGCCGCGGCGCCGGTCGGGCAGACTCTTGCGCACCCACAGCTCGTTCCAGCGGCGCGGGTCGGCCTCGAAGCGCATCAGCCGGCGCAGGTCGACCCAGGCACCGCTCGGGTAGCCGGCGCGCGCTCCGAGGCGGCGGCGGGGGAGCAGGATCCTCTCCATCGTCCGCACCAGCTCGTCGACCTGGTTGGCGATCCTCTGGAAGGCGCGCTCGTAGCTGTCCGTCGGGATCGGTGGCCGCGGCGGCGGCAGCGGGTGTCGGGGCGGTGGCGGCGGGACGGGCTCGTCGTCTCCCTCTGGCGGGGCGCCGCCGCCGCCGAGCAGCTGCCGCCGTGGCTCGATCAGGATCTCGACCAGCTGCAGGGCGAGCGCGCGCGCGGCTGGCGAAGGGTCGCTCGCGGCATCCGCGGTGGCCGCGGTCAACGCCGCGGCGACGACCGGGTACGCCTCGGCTCGGCGGCCGCTCGCCACCGCGCGGCGTGCCGCCTCGAGCAGGGGGGGCTCGCGGTCGATGCCGGTGCCGACGCGGCGGAGGTCGGTCTCGAGCAGTGCCGCGGCCACCGGCAGGACCTCCCGCTCGGCCTCTGCCAGCGCCTCCCACGCTCGCAGCCGGGTCAGCTGCTCGAGGTCGTCCGGCAGCCAGCGGGCCGCGATGCCGGTCAGGCGGGGCCAGACCGCGGCCCGGTAGCGGGCGCCGACGCCCTCGTCGGCCTCGGCGGGGTCGAGCGACGGGGGCGGCAGAATCTCGGCGCAGCGCCGGCGGGCCGCCCGGGTCCGCTCCAGGGCCGCCCGCACCGCTGCCGAGTCGAAGGCGCCGTCCGGGAACGGGGCCCATTCCCGGCAGCCCTCCAGGGCCGCGGCCAGGCTGAAGTCGAGGAAGTCGAGGCCGGTGTCGAACCGGCTCTCGTCGCCGGCCTGGGCCAGCTCGAGCCAGCGGGCGGTGCCCGGGTAGCGGCGGCGGATCCACAGCTCGCAGCGGGGGTCCTCGAGGCAGTTGAGCAGGTGCCGGACGGCGACGGCCGAGAGCCAGTCGACCGCGAACAGGTGGTAGCGGGTGACGAAGGAGTGGCCGACCTCGTGCGCCAGGATCCCGGCGCAGTGCTCCGGCCCCCGCTCCAGCACGTCCGCGGCCGAGACCGTGATCACCCTCAGCACCGGGTCCCAGGCCCACTCATCGCGGTCCTCCGCCGCGACCCTCACCCCAGCGTCCTGGCAGAGGGCGCTGGCCAGCGCCTCGAGCCGGGCCGTCCGGGCCGCCAGCTCGCGGACCTGGGCCTCGGTCAGACGGGCGTGGCTGGTCACGGTCGCTCCGGCTCTCGCTCCCGTGCGATCGTCTCCGGCGGCTGGCCGACCGCCCAGGTGGTGGGGCCGATGCCGCAGGCGTCGAGCAGCTCGGTCACCACCTGCCGGTCCCCGGCCGTCGCCAGCCGCTCGAGGTAGTAGCGCACCAGGGCCTCGCGCAGCGCCAGCGTCGGGTCGGTCCCGTCCAGGGTGCAGGCCGGGCTGGCCAGGTACTCGACCACGCTCAGGAGGTCGCGGCGGGTGAACACGTAGTGCTCGCGGCGGTGAGAGCCGATCGCCGCCTGCGTGCCCTCGGCCGAGCCGGTGGCGACCTCGAGGCCGGTGTGGAAGCGCGCCAGGGCGACCAGGATGTCGTCCACCCCGTCGAGGCGGGCGAGGCCGGCGAGGGCGGCGGGGCCGCGACCGCCGCGGTAGTGGCGGCCGGCCACGTCGACCTCCGGCTGCACGCCGTGGACCAGGTAGCGCAGCATCGCGTAGTACTCCACCTCGGTCGGTCGCCGCACCTGGCGGTAGGCGCGCCAGCGGTTGCGGTAGGCGGGGCTGAGCACCGACCGGCCGGCGTACTCGGCCGGGTTCATGGTGGCGAAGATGCGGAAGTCGGGGTGGACCGGGTCCGAGGTCGAGCCGATGACCGAGTCGTCGTGCTCGGACAGGACCAGCGACGGGTCCCGCTCCAGCACCGAGTTGAGCCGCTCGAGGATCTGCGGCTCGGCCAGGTTGAGCTCGTCGAGCAGCACCCACCAGCCCTGGCGCATGGCCTTGACGACGATGCCGTCGTGCCATCGCCAGGGGTGGCTGACCATGCGCTCGTTGGCCATGACCTGCTGCACCTCGACCGGGGTCAGGGGGCGGCCCTCGGTCGCGGCCAGGGACAGGATGATGCGGCTCTCCGGCTCGAGCAGGCCGCTCGCCGCCCGCAGCTCGTCCGCCGCCACCGGCAGGTCGGAAGCGAGCTGCTGCGGCTGGAACCGGCCGACCAGCTCGCCGGTGTCGGTCTGGCCGTTGAGGTTCAACCGCACCACCGGCTGGCCGAGGAGGGCCGCCAGGTACAGCACGCAGCTGGTCTTGGAGGTGCTGGTCTCGCCCTCGAGCAGGCACGGCTCGCGCAGCTCGACGGCCAGGGCGACGTGCTCGAGGTTCTCGGCGGTGAGCTGGTCGACGCAGTAGTGCGCGAACGCCGTCGGGTGCGGGGCGAGGAGCGAGCGCTGGCCCGTCCGCCGCGGCAGGCCGACGTGGCCGACGCGGACCGTGGCCGCGTCGACCGCCAGGAAGGGGAGGTCCGCGGCGGGACCGGCGGCGGCGGCGAGCCAGTCGTGGAGGGGGGCGCCGGCGGCGGGCGCTGACGAGCCGGTCCGTACCACCGGCCGGGCACCGTCCCTGGGCCACGTCTCGGGGAGGTTGAACCAGATGTCGTGGTCGCCGTGGGACCAGCGCCGGGTGGCCGTGACGTCGAGACCGGTGACCTCCTGGGCCATGGTCCGGAGTCGCTCGACGAGCTCATCCGGCGCCCCGCCATAGAGCAGAGCCGCCTCGGTGTGGTCGTCGGCGTCGTCGCGCAGGGAGGCGAAACCGAGCGGGCGGAGCCGCTCGAGCAGCGCCGCGCGGCCGCCCTCGTTGGCGGTGCTGACGAGCACGTTGTAGCGGCCGGGCGCGGCGAGCAGGCGGGCGAGCGAGCCGTCCGCGAGGCCGCGGGTGGGGAGGTCGACCCAGACGTCGCCGGTGGACCTGGGCAGGCTCTCCTCCAGCACCACCGGGAAGGCGGGCAGGGCGCCGAGGTCGAGCGCCGCGTCCTCGACCAGGGTGTGGACCTGGGTCAGCACCTCCGGCAGCACGGCGAGCGCCCCGTAGCGGACGAGGAACGGCTGCAGCGACTCGAGGCCCTGCTCGGAGACCTCGACCGCCCCGAAGCCGAGCTTCTCCAGCTGGCCCCGCAACCGCTCGCCCCGGGCGCGATCGTCGGTGCGGATCTCCACCCGCAGGAGCCTGGCGCGGTGGGCAGGGGTGCGGGCCTCGGGGTCCATCGCGTACAGCCACAGGTCGTGGTCCTCGTCGCCCCAGCGCTTGGCGTCGGGCACGGCGATGCCGCGGCGGGCGAGCAGCCAGCACAGGGCCTGGCGGGCGAGGGGCGTGGCGCCGCCGTAGCGGAGCTCGTTCTCGCTCAGGATCTTGAGCTCGGTCGGGCAGATCGAGTAGCCGAGCGTGGCGGCCTCCTCGCGCAACCAGTCGGCGAGGTCGGCGGAGTCGGCGTGGATGGTGAGGCGGAAGTCGGCCAGCGGCGCCGGGCTGCCGAGGGCGACCTGGACGTCGACCTCGAGGTCCGGGACCTGGACCACGTCGGGGGTCAGCGGCCGCAGCACCGTCAGCAGCTTGCGGATCTCGGGGTAGGGAATGCCCGCCCGGTGGCGCAGCTCGAGGCGTTCGGCCTCCCCGCTCGCGAGCTCGGTGTCGGCGAAGCCGTTCGCGGCCAGGTGCTCGGCCACCGAGTACATGAGCATCGCGTGCCGCGAGACGAGCCGGACCTTCATGAGAGCCTCCTCCGTGTTCCGACGGATCGTACAGGGCCTGTCGGCGGGTCGGCAGGGGCCCTTGGACGGTGAGAATCCTAGCCCGGACACCTCACCACGTCACGAGACCGAGGCTGGAGGCGAACAACAAGGGCATGTCCTTCGCCATACCTGGTCCATGTGGAAGAGGGACGGCCATCCTGGACGAGAGGTCCAAGGTCGAAAGGGCGTGCGATGGGTCGGTCGCGTCCTCGACCTGGTGCGTTCACGGGCAGACTTGATGTGCGCTCGGCCTCAGCCAGGGACCCGCTTCCAAGCGGCTTGACAGGGCTTGCAATGGGCCTGGGTCGCCTGCCAGCGACGGGCTAGTCCGGACTCGAATGCGGAGCGGATGCCTGCGCCGATTGCCGGAAGGAACAGAAGGGTGTTCGGCTCGACAGCACCGAACGACTGGTCTAGGATTAGGTCGGATTCTGTTCGGCGGCTGTGTGGGGGCGCTTGTCATGGCAAGCCAGAGCGACACGTTGCGGGTGGGCGGCTCCGTATCGGAGGAGGAGAAGGCGCTGTTCCTCGCCGCCGCGGAGGGGCCTGCGACGGGGCGGTGGCTGGTAGCGGAGTTCGATGGTTCGGCCTGGGTCTGCCACTGGTTCGTGTGCGACCCGGTCTGGGGTCTGGTTGCGGTCGGGCAACCGCAGCGCGTCGAGCACGAGGGCGTCGTGAACCTCAGGTCGCGAGGGGCGGAGCATGACCCGTCCTGGGAGGTGTTCACGGCGTGGGGCATCTGGCCGTCGCTCGGCATCACCATTGAGAAGTGGTTGCGGGACGGCGCCACCACCTTGCGAGGCATGTTGGGCGCACGCGCGGACCGCACCTCGTGGCAGGTGGTGGTGCTCGCCACTGACCACTGGGCGCACCCGGAGCGGTCCGGGTTGCTCGGCCGAGCGGTGGAGGAAGTGGTCGGGTCCGGCGTCCGGGTGTTGGAGAGGAGAGTGGCGCTCGAACGGGGGCGGGAGTTGCTTCGGACTACCGCGGTGCCGCCAGGAGCGGCGGCCGACGCGGACTACGGGTTGGTGGTCCTGACGAGGAAGGGGGATCAGCTACTTCCAGGCGAAGTCGTCCTCGTCGGAAAGGGCGAGAGCTTGCGGCTCGACGGTGACCGTGTCCGCGGTGGCCGGCGGTTGACGCTCTCGGTCCTGCCGGGTGAAGTCAGCGCCGAGCTGCTGCTCTTCCGGCGTGACCGCGTGACGACACCGGTCGCATTCAGCAGGATCACGCCCGGGAGCGGGCAGGTGACCGCGGATGTCTCGTTTCCGCTCCTCGGTGCGACCGCCGAGCTGACTGTCTCGGGAGCGGGCAGCTCGCAGGTGCTGACGTGCCCGCGGACCGTTGAGAGGGTGGAGGTCGCCGAGCAGCAGAACCCGCTGCAGCTCGCGGTTGTGCTGGACACCACTCTCGATGGCCCCGCCCTCGCGAAAGTGCGGAAGGAGCTCGAGCAGGCGGTGAGCGACCTCGCCGTCAGGAGACCATCGGTCGAGCTCGCCCTGGTGACCTTCGGGGACTATCCGCGCCTTCACCGTGAGACCCGCGCCACGAGAGGGTCCGTGGGGCGTGCGGTGACCCCCGGCTTCGTCCCTCCGGCGCAGTGGCCCGGTTTCCTGGCGCGGGTGCAGGAGACCACGACGACGGACTTCATGACCGCTCTCGATGACGGCCTGGCCGCAGCGGCGGCGTTGCCGTGGACGACGGGTCGTGACCGGGTCGTGGTCGCGGTGGGTGGCAGAGTCCCGCATCCCAAGGAACGGTGGCCGGGGCTATTCGAGAGGACTCACCTCACTCTCGCGCCCGGGTGCTGGAAGGAGATCGCGGCAGGCCTGCGGCAGGCGGGGACCGCGATTCTCTCTGTGCGAGCCCACGTCTACCCGCGCGACACCCGTGATTCCTGCCTGGACGACGACCTCGCTTCGTCGGACTGGGAAGCCCTCGGCGAGGGCGGTGGGTCGACCGTGATGGTCGATCTCGTCATGAGGGTGATTGCCGTCGCGGGGTCACGCTGGGTGCGCGTGCGCGGCCCGGCAGTGCCCGTCTGCGAGGGGGTCAGACCATGAGCATCGAGAAGCTCGCGGCAGGGCTCGCCGTCGCCGACTGGGACGTCGCGGCACAGGACGAGCGCGAGCGGGTGGTGTCCCGCCTGGTCGAGCGAGCCTGCGCGCCAACCGGCGGGGAACGAGAGCGCGCGGCCGAGCTCTTGGCCATGCTCGGCGGGGATCCGGTGGCTGCTCCCTCCGTGCAAGGGGTCTTGCAACGGCTCGTCGAGGAGCGGTTCGACAGGGTGCAGCGCCTCCAGCGCGAGGTTGAGGCCCGGCGGCAGGAGGTGAGCGCGGTGCGCGACCAGGCCACTCCCCTGAGGAGGCGTCTCGACGCGAGCCTCGCCGAGGGCGACCGTTTGGCCGCGGAGTCGTTGCGACTCGAGCAGGAGCAGGCCGAGCTGGAGAAGAGGCTCGAAGGAGCGCGTTCGAACCCGGGCTTCTCACTCCAACGGAAGCTGGCGGAAGCCCTCGCGGAGATTGAGCAGCGAGGCGCGGACGAGCGTCGCGCCGTCGCCGGGGCCGAGCAAGGGTGGCGCGAGCTCGCGGCCAATGTGCGGGAAGTGCTGCACTCGGCAGGAGGGCGCGGACGATGAGCCCCTCCGACGTTCGCGCCACGATGCGCCGGCTCGAGGACCTCGCGGGGCAGGGCGCGGAGCTGGAGGGTCGCCTCGGACAGCTCGGCGAAGAGCTGGGGGCGGCCCGGGCGGAGCTCCTCTCGCTGCAGGCACAGCTCGAAGCCACCGCAGGGAAGGAGGGCGCCGAGCGACAGCGCAGGGAGGGGCTTTCCAGGTCGGTGGAGCGAGCGAGGGTGCTGCTGCGGGAGCTCGGCGTGCCGGCGCCCGAGGCCGAGAGCCGGGCATCCCTCGAGGGTGCGGAGAACAGGCTGCGGGAGCTGGACAAGGCCATCGACCAGGCGACGAGCGCCCAGAGGCTCGGCCGCAGTCTCGGCAGTCGGCTCGACGCGTTGCCGCCAGCGGCTGGTGTCCAGGCCGCAGTGGCCGAGTTGGGGCGGCTGCGAACCGAGGCGGGCGAGCGGCAGCGACGCCTGCATCAGCTCGCAGAGCGACGCCGGGCGCTGCAGCAGCAACATGCGCCGGTACGGGAGAGCATCGCCAGCTGCCAGGAGCGGAGCGCCGCGCTCCGGGAAGAGCACGGCCCGCAGATCGACGAGCTGAGGGCGACCAGAGACCGGTGCCGCGGGCTCCAAGACGACGTTCAACGTCTCGAGAAGGAGCTTGCCGAGGCGACGGCCAGGATCGAGGAGCTGAAGCGCCGAAAGGCCCGAGAGGTCTGGCCACAGGAGCTGCAGCGGCTGCAGCAGGAGCGCGATCGCCTGACCGCGGATCTTGAGGCCCTTGCCGCGACGCTCCGCGACAGGCAGGCCGCTGTGGCCGCGCGGCGGGAGGAGCTCACGTCAGCTGAACAGGCCGCCGAGGCGGCCACTGGCGAGCTCGCGAGGTTGCAGCAGGTGAGCGCGTCGCTCGGGCAGCAGGCCCGGGAGAAGAACGAGGCGATCGACCTGCCCGGCATCGCCACCGAGGACCCCGGCGCGACCGGACGACGACTGGCGCAGGCTCGGCAATACGTCCGGGACACCGTGCAGCCCGAGGACGCGCGGAGGCGAAGGAGATCGAGGCAGTAGTGAGACACGGCGTGAGGCTCGGGAGGCGAGGGCTGTTGTCGCGGCTGGTCGAAGGAGCCCGCCGCGCGTGGTCCGGTTCGCACATTGCCCTGCGCCGTTGTGTCGTGGACAGGATTCCGCCCGGCCGCGCGGCCGGCGAGGCGGCGAGGAGGGCAGCACGATGATCAGCCTGTGGGGCTCGCGACGTGCGGGCAAGACCGTGTTCCTGAGCGCCATGTGGTTCGCCATCAGGGAGCGACGCGGCGACGGTTGGAGGATCCTGCCGTCGCCGGGGCAGGACGGGTCGGTGGAATTCGTGGTCGAGGCGTTCGAGACCTTCACCAGGGGCGTCTTCCCCGCGCCAACAGACGAGACCGCGGCGGTTCGGGACAGGTCGTTCTTCTTCGACGTGACGGTGGGGCGGTCCAGCTTGCTCGACAAGGTGATAGGTCGTCGGCCGGCACCGGTCCAGCTCGCGTTCGTCGACCCCGCAGGCGAGCACTTCGAGAACCCGCGGTCTGCCCAAGCCGGCGCGGTCTTCGAGAGCATGCGCGGGTGCAGCGGCCTGCTGTGCCTGATCGATCCTCTGCGGGAGTGGAACGAGTACTTCCCTCTTGTTCTCCGCAACTTCATGCGGATCAGAGATATGCTCGTGCCGGCCCAGGGCGGGGCCGCAACGGCGAAGCGCCCGATCGCAGTCTGCGTCACAAAGGGGGACCAGTTCCCGTTCACCCGTGGGGACCAGGCCGAGTTCGAGCGAGTCGCGAGCGACGCGATGGGTCGCCGGGTCCGTGGCGCCGCGGATGCGCTGGCCGGCGGAGAGCGCGTGGCGGAGGCCGTGGCCCGGCAGGTCATGGGCGAGGACGCGTGCAACGTGATCGAGGACATCGCCGAACGAACCGGCAGGGTGCGGTGGTTCCTCTCCTCGAGCGTGGGTTTCGCACCGGACGGGCGCCCCAACATCACCCGGGGCGTGGATGGCCGGGAGACTCCCGCTGGCATGCCGAGCCCGATCAACGTGCTCGAGCCGGTCGAGTGGTTGTCCGACGCCGCGTCCTGACAGGGGCAGCGGGACATGACCCGGCCGCTTCGAGCGACGAGAGGGAGAGCCGCCCCGGGTCGTCGCACGGCTTCGCCAACCGTCGGACGACGTGCGCGGCGTCACTCGGGGCGCGGGACCGACCGAAGGGCATGCGGCAGGCTCGCGCCGCGGGACGGAGGAGGAGGCCCGACCCGATGATCAGTCTGTGGGGGTCGAGGCGCTCGGGCAAGACGGTGTTCCTGAGCGCGCTCTGGTTCGCAGTGAAGAGGAGGCGGGGGTTGGGGTGGCGCATGCTGCCCACGGTCGGAGACACCCGGGCCGGCGAGTTCATCGTCCAGGCCTTTGAGACCTTCACGGTCGGCTCCTTCCCGCGGCCGACCGACGCCGCGGCGACGCTCAAGGACCGCACGTTCACCTTCGACCTCCGTCTTGGAGGGCCAGGTCTGAAGGTCATCATCCACACCCGAATGCTCGGGCCGCAGGTGGTCACACTGTCGTTTGTCGATCCGGCGGGCGAGCACTTCGAGAAGCCGGATTCCGCCCACGCCACGGCTGTCTTCGAGGGCCTGAGATTGTCCCGGGGTCTGCTCTGCCTGATCGACCCGAGCCGTCCATCGAGCAGCTACTTCCCCCTGGTGCTGAGGAACTTCACCCGCATCAGGGACATCTTTGCCGGCGCCGGGGCCGCCCCGGGCGGGTTCCACCCGGCCATGGCCGTGTGCGTCACCAAGGCGGACCTCTTCCCGTTCGATCGCGGCGACGAGTCCGAGTTCGCCGACGTTGCCGCCACGGCTCTCGGACGCTCGAGGCCGACTGCCCGTGACGTGCTCGGTGCCGGCCCACCGGTCGCGCGGGCGGTGGCGCGACAGGTCATGGGCCCGGACGCCTTCGATCTGGTCCACGACCTGTCGCAGGGCAGGCTGGGTTGGTTTCTGACCTCCAGCGTCGGCCTGAGATCGGACGGGCTTCCCAACGTCACGCGAGGTCGGGACGATGGAGAGCTGGTGCCAGCGGGGGAGCCCGAGCCGGTCAACGTGCTCGAGCCGATCGAGTGGTTGTGGGAACACATGCCGGCGGCGGCCGGGTGAGGCCGCTGCGGCGCTTCGGGGTGGCGGGGGACCGAGATGGGCGACACCGACGTGAGGGTGACACCGACCCTGTTGACCACCGGCTACTTCTTCGACCGGGAGGGGAGCGACCTCGGCTACGGTCGTGCCTGCCCGCCCGACCTGGCCGAGGAAACGGTGCTCGCGGTCAACGAGTTGGCCGCCTGTGGCAACCTGGAGCTCGAGGAGGGCGAGGAGGGCTGGGGGTACTTCGGCCTGCTCGGAGACTCAGCGCTGATCGCTCACCACTACACATCACCGATGCGCTCCGACCGGACGACCAAGCCCATGCTGCAGCGCGATGCGCTGCTGGTGCCGCAGGGTCAGATGGAGGAGCTCGGCTGGGACCTGTTCCCGCTGCTGGCGCTCTTCCCTGCGCCCAGGGCCCTGTTCCGAGGCGACCCGCTGCCAGACGTTGGCGGCTTCCTCGCGGCCCGGCCCCTCGACGAGCAGCTGCGCGCCGTCGACCGCTGGGACCTGAGGGAGATCGGTGACCTCCTCTGGCTGGTGCTCGGGCCGCGTCGCGTGGACGTCGACTGGGGGCAGCCCGACGTCGAGCTGATCACGGCGATCTTCGCCATCCTGCCGCCCGCGCTACGCCGCCGCGCGACCTTCTGCACCCGTACCGCCTCGTTCGACGCCACGCGGGTGAAGCTGGCCATCGGCCCGTCCCCGAAGCCCACCCACTGGTTCGACCGGAAGCGGGTGGTGGCGGGCGAGGACCCGCCCCGGTCTGCCCTGGTCGACGCCCTGCTCGGCGCCGTGGCGGAAGCGGATCGAGGGCGTGAGCTCGCCGAGCTCCACCGCGACCTGGAGGACGCGGCGCGGAGGTCGGGGGCAACCGACGTCGCGGCCTTGACCACGCTGATGGGTGGCGTCGCCGAACAGCGGCAGGCGCGCCTGGCCGTGCTCGGCGCGAAGACCACCGCGGACCGGCTGCAGGCCCTGACGGTCTTCGCCCGCGAGGGGAGCACCGACGCCAGGGCCGAGCGCCGGCGGTGGGCCATCGAGCAGGCCGTGGCGCCGTCGCGACCCGCTTCCGAAGAGGAGCTCGACGCGCTGCTGAGCTTCCTCGCCGAGCTGGCGGGTCTGACCCCTGCGGAAGGGCCGGCTCTGGCGGCGCGCCTGGCGCCGAGCGAGGGAGGGGTGGAGGGGGCGGTCGCGCTGGTTCGGGCGGTCGTCGCCGCGAGACCCGGCCGGTCGGCCCCCAGGTCGGTCGTCGAGACCTTGGTGGATCGGTGTCTGGCCCTCGCCGAGGGACCGCCCGACCGCCGACTGGAGACAGCGCTCGAACTCCTCGAGCTCGGTCCGGGCGAGGCGCCCGCCCGCCTTGGCGAGCTCATGCTCGGGTGGGCCTTCGCCGAGCAACCGGGGTGGCAGGTCGCGTGGCGGCTGCTCCGGCTGCTGCGCACACCGGCGGAGCTCCGCCGCCTCGACAGCAACCCGACGCTGCGCGGCCAGCTCCAGCAGGGTCCGGCCGCAGCGGTCGCGCTGGGCGTGCTGCGCGCGGTGTTGCTGGGGGATCCGATCCGCCCGGCCATGCTGCAGAGCGTGGCCACGGTCGAGCCGGGTGCCCTGCTCGAGATCGTCGAGCACGCCAGTGAGCTGATCCGCTCCAACCGCGGTGGCGCTGCGGCATGGGCGGCCGTGGTCGAGGTGGCGGCGGAGGGCCTGGTCGCTCCGAGGGTGTCTGCAGACCCGGCGCGGCAGAGCCTCGCCCGTGCTTTCGCCGCCGCCTGGCCGAAGGCAGGCGGCCGCGCTGACCTGCCGCAGGAGCTGCGGAGGGCCGTGGGAGATGTCCTCGCCGAGGCAGGCGTGGACGCGAACGACCTGCCCGGGTTGATCCCGAGGGGAGAGGGCACGAGGAGCACGGCATCCCGGCCCCGAACCGGCGGTCCGCCGGACGGTGAGTTCGGCAGCGAGAGGTCGCCCGGCGCCACGGGCCCGCGGCGGGTCGACGGTGAGCCGGGCGGTCGGCCGGTGCGGGCGACGCTCGAGGCGATGCGGTCGCTGCTGGAACGGGCTGAAGGCGTCGAGCCGACCGCCCTGTGCGAGGAGCTCCGGCGAGAAGGCAGCAACGCCGAGGTCTGGGCCCTGACGGCGGCGATGCTTGCCGGGCCCGAGCGAGGGGCGGCCGCTCTCACGTCGGGCTTCCTGCGGGGCCTCCTGCAGGCCGTGCTCGAGCGGTGTACGCCGGCCAGTCGGGTCTCGCTCATACCGGCGGTCTTCGGCGCCATTCGCGGTGACGAGTCGCCGTGCCCGGCGTCGCGGACCGAGCTGCTCCTGAGCACCTTGCGGGTGTACTGGGATCCGAGTGGGTCTGCCGAGGCTGCCGCGATGGTCCACGCGGCGAGCTTCCTGTTTGGTCCGACGGTGGCCGATCAGGTGCTGCAGCGGGCCCTGAAAGGGCTGCCGGCCGACGAGGCCGTCCGGCTGTGTCTGTGGTGGGTCGAGTACGACTTCCGCGAGTTCGTGGACCCGGGCCCAGACATCTTCACCTCGCTCGCTTCGGAGCTCAGGCGGGTGTCCGACCCCAAGCTCCGCACCGAGATGAGCGCCTCGTGCCGGCAGTCTCTGGAGCGCATTCGGGAGGCGATTCCGGAGGGCGGCATCCTGAGATCGCTCCGCGGGCCTGTGAAGACGATACGGGACCGGGTGGAGCAGACCCTCCGTGACCTCGAAAGGATCTGAACATGGCCGAAGGAGCTGCCGAAGCGGTGCCAGGGGAGGCGAGGGACGAGATCACAGCTCTGCGGGCGGCGGCGGCGCGGCTCGACGATCTGCTGCGCGTCGGGTGGAAGGCTGCGGACGAAATGGAGCTTGGTCGGGCCACCGGCGCCGTGGTTGAGGCTCTTCGGGCCCTGCAGACCGCGGTCGAGCGCGAGCGGGGCGCAGCGGCCGAGGCCGCGGCCGGTCTTGGCCGCGAAGAGGAGGAAACGCGGGAGCTCGAGCAGGGAGCGACGACCCTCGCTCGGCAGTTGACCGACGCGGAGGCCGAGCTGAAATCGCTGGAGGCTGACGCGGAGGACGTGCGGAACGGTTCCCTCGCGACGACCAAACGGACGGCGGGGGACCTCGAGGCGCAGGTCACGCCTCTGCGACTCAAGCTGGGGCAGTGGAGGGTCCAGCTCGCGCCTCTCGAGCAGGAAGCCAGGGAGGTCGAGGGTGCCCGCGCCGCGAAGGACTCTCTGCTCGACCGGATCGCGGAGGCGAAGGCGGCAGTCAGCGCAGCCGAGCAGGAGCTCGACACACTCCTTGGGCGCCTGCAGCCGATTCAGGGGATCCGCGAAAGCAACGAGCGCCAGCGCGACCACGAGCTCGCCAACTGCCTCGAGATGGCGTTGCGCCTCAAGCTCAAGCACGGCGAACCGCCGGAGTGGGCGGACCTCCTCGACATGGTGGGAGCCGGCAACCCGGGCGAGCAGACCCCGAATGCCTGATGCCTTGCCCCCGCGTGGGGACTCTCGGGCCGGATACGCGGGCGCTCGGTTGCGCCTCGCCGCATCCCCGGACGAGTTCCCGGCGACGTTCACCAACGGCCCGGGCCGACGCTTCGCGGTGTGGGTACAGGGCTGCTCGCTGCGCTGCTGCACGCGGTGCCTCAACCCGGAGCTGCTGGTGCCGGCGGGGGGTGTCGACGTCACGCCGGCGGACCTCGTCGCCCGCGCCATCGGGGTGCGGCAGCGTTGGGGCATCGAGGGCGTGACCATTCTCGGCGGCGAGCCCTTCGACCAGGCCGAGGCGGTCGCCAGCGTCGCTCGCGCCGCGCACGACCTGGGCCTGTCGGTCGTGGTCTACACCGGCTGGCTCGTCGAGCGGCTGGCGCAGCGCGCCGAGGGCAGCGACGGGCTGCGCCGGCTGCTGGACGAGGTCGACATGCTGGTCGAGGGGCCGCACGACGAGGCCTATGCATTGCCCGGGACGCTGTGGCGCGGCTCGGCCAACCAGCGCATCGTCCTGATGTCGGAGCGGTACGGCGTCGCCGGGGTGAGGGAGGGTTTGCTCGCCTGGGCCTCGTCGCTGGTCGACAGGGTCGAGGTGCTGGCGGACGACCACGGGCTCTGCGTCGTCAGTCGCCACTGGGCGGAGCGCGTGCCGTCGCCAGCGGAGCAGCCGGCCCTGGCCGGGTTGGCCCAGGCAGTCGAGGTCGTGCCGCTCGACCTCGGTGGGCGTGCCGCGCTGGCGTGGGTTCCCGAGCTCCGCCGGCGGCTGGTGGGAGAGGCGCCACTGCCGTCGCCCAAGGGCATTGCGGCGGTGGTGAAGGGGGAGGGGATCGCAGGCTTCTACGGGTTCCAGACCGAGGACACCATGGGGCGCCTGCGAGCATCCCTCGCCGCAGCAGGTGTCGTTCTGGAGGGTGGAGATGACAGCAGAGGGGCGGAGCTACCTCGGCCAGCTTCTCGTCGACTACGGTGCTGAGGAGGGCGTCGAGGAGGCGGGAGGGCCTGCGGGCGGCCGCCGCGAAACCGGCCGCGACGAGTTGGTGCGGGCGCTGCTGGACGACTACGCGGCAGCCGCGGGCTGGCGCGAAGGGTGGACCGCTGCCCGCGCCGACGAGGAGTGAGCGGGGCATGGCGCGGATGCGGGGCGGGGTCAGCGCCGGGCGGCGGGTCGCAGCCGGCCGGGCCCGGGGCCGAGGAGCCGCCGGCGGCGACAGAGGGGAACGCGACTCGAAGGAGGGTCAGGCATGAGCGGCAGGAAGCGGGCCACGAGCGTGGTCTACACCGACGATCTAGAGCGGATGCGGCGGCAGCTGGAGCAGCAGGAGCGTCAACTGGGGGTGCAGGCGGCCGAGATCAGGGACCAGACCGTCATCCGCGACGAGATCGCCCGCAGTGGGGCGCGGGTGAGAGGTGCGATCGACACGCTGTCGGCGCAGGTGCAGGCGGCGGACCAGCGGGCGCAGCTCGAGCGACTCCAGATCATGGGCCGGGTCCAGCAGACCATGGACCGGGTCGCGGGCGTCGCCAGCGACGTGCAGGCGACCCAGCGGATGGTGGCCGACGTCGGGCGGCGGGTGCAGCAGACGGATGCCGCGGTCAGGCAGCTGCAGCAGTTCGTGGCCGACGACTCGGCGAGGGCCCGCCAGGAGCGTCAGCGGATCCTCGCCCAGGTCAACCAGAATCACCAGGAGATCCTGCGGAACCGCGAGGCGATCGAGCGGACCAACCAGACGGTGCGCCAGGGCATCCAGAGCGTGATGGAACGGATCGACAGCCTGGAGGAGCGCCAGCGCCTCGAGAAGGCGCAGAACGCCGCGGCGATGATGGACCAGGCGGCGGCCCAGGGCGCGGCGATTCCGGCGGAGATCGCCGCCCGCGTCGCGGCCACCGAGGTGGCCCAGGCGCAGCAGCAGCTCGAGCAGGCGGCGACACTGTTCGAGCAGGAGAGGTTCGACGCGTCGCTCGCCACCGCCGCCAATGCCCACGACCGGTTCGCCACGGTTGCCGCGCAGGTCGAGGCCTTCCGCCGCGCCTTCGAGGCGGGGCTGGCGGCAGCGGGTGAGGCGGCCGCCAGGGCCCGCGGCGCGGTCCGTTTCCTGGACTCCGAGGACCCGGTCGAGGTCGGTGTGGGTGACGCGACGCGCCAGTTCCCGCGGCGGGAGATCGTCCGCACCTGGTGCCCGTCCGAGCTCGCCAGCCTGCAGCAGCGCATGACTGCCCTGCGGCAGCCCGAGACCGCGGCGACGCCCCAGGAGCTCGACGAGATCAGGCGCGAGGCCCAGGCGCTGGAGGCCGAAGCCACCGCGGTCCTCGACCGGGTGCACGCGCGGCAGCGTCAGCACGGGCAGCGCGCGCTGGTCGTGCAGGCGGTCGCGCGGGCGATGGGTGCAGAGGGTTTCCGGACCCGGAAGCCGCGCCTCGCGGAAGCAGGGAATCCGAACTCCGACCTCGTGATGGAGACGGACGACGGTCACGTGGTCACTCTGCCGATTGACGCGGAGCAGGCCGGCCCGTTCGAGGTGAAGTTCCCGAGCGAGAACGTGCAGGCCAACACCCGCCAGGCCGGCCGGATCCAGCAGGCTCTGCGGCAGCAGGGGGTGCGGGTGGGGGGCTTCCAAGAGGCCCGGCGCCAAGAGAGAGGCTGACACATGACGTGGCTTGGAGAACTCGAGGGACTCGTGACTGGTCCCGGCGAAACGACCGGCGTGGTCATCCTCACCGGCCCGCAGACCCTGAAACAGGCCTACGTGGACTACCAGGCACCGTGCTGCCCCATCGGCGACGCCGTTGTCGAGGGCCTCAGGGGGTACTTCGACATCGTGGCGTTCTACAGCCCGACCCGAGAGGCGAGGAGCGTCAAGTTCTTCAAAGGGCTGAGGGAGTTCCAGCGACTCAGGGATGGCGGGGCCGAGGACGAGCCCCCCGTGCAGGTGGGTGGTGTCTCTTCCTATCTGGAGTCCATTGTCGGGGACTACGACATCGCCTGGCAGGAGGGGAGGAACGCCGGCAGGAAGGACGCCGAGACGCCCGGGGCCGAGCTCTACCGTGACGATCCCCGCCGCATTGTCAAAGACCTCGACCAGTTCGTCTTCGGCCAGGATCAACTGCGGGCGCTGGTCGTGTTCGACGACTGGACCGCGTGTTGGCGCGAGGTCCTCTGTGACAACCAGGGTGGCTTTTTCGCGGTGAACGAGGAGCAACTGCAGCGATTCCGGCGGTGGACCGCGACAGATGCACTGCCCCGGCGGAGACACCTCTTCGCAATCGTCTCGGAGAGGAGCCCGATGCGCGTGGAGCGCGGTGACGGTGACCAGGTAGAGCTTCGTCTCAGGGAGGCGTTTTCGCCGGAGTACTGCCGGGAGGTCGTCGTGACCTCGCCCACAGCCCTGGACATCGCGAGGTCGGTCCTCGCGAGCAAGTACCGCGGCGAGCTGCAGGTCGAGGACGGAGACGTCGAGGTGATCGGGGAGATGGTCCTGGAGTTGGTCCGAGGCAAGAGCCTCAGGCAGTTCCTGACGCAGCTCCGTGACATCTCGCAGCGAACCGGAGAGGCTCTCAGGACGGATACGGTCGCTCGGGCTCTGAGCCTCGTCGTGCCGAAGAGACCTCTCGAGCAGTGGAAATGGCCCGACTTGCTCGCGGCGCTAAGTGGCGGGGTAGTGGGCCAGGAAGCGGCGCTTGAGATCATCGCCCGGAGGCTGGTCACGGCGGCAAGGTCCAAGGGCAGGCGCAAGGGCCCGCTTGCCAAGTTCATCCTCGTGGGTCCCGCCGCCACTGGCAAGACCGAGACTGCAAAGGTCCTGTCCGACGTCCTGTTCGGGGAAGGACCGGTGACATTTCCGGCTAACCAGGCGAGGGGCGAGGAGGGCCTCTGGCTTGCCTACGGGCCCCCGAACGGCTACGTCGGTTGGACGGAGGAGAAGGGGCAGAACGGCGGTGGTCAACTCACCCGCCCGTTCTTGGCGAATCCGGAACGGCGAAGGGTGCTGCTCATCGACGAGATCGACAAGGCTGAGGGGCAGTTGCAGGAGTCGCTCTATCAGCTTCTCGACGAAGGGAGAGCCCAGGACAGATCCGCTGGTCGTTGGGCCGACTTCAGCAACGCCATCGTCATCTGCACCTCGAACCGGGCCCAAGACGAAATCCGGGCGCTCATGCAGCGAAACCCGCCGCTCCAGGAAGCGCAAAGGGAGGCCCGCGATATTCTGCAGAGAGCCGGCGACCCCGCCCCATTCCTCAGTCGGTTCACAGGGATCATCCCGTTCTGTTATCCGGCGAAGGCGGCACTCCAGATTGTGACGAGAAACCGGATCAACATGTTGGCGACAATGGAGGGGAGAAGTGTCACCTCCGTCGATCCGGCGTACGTCGAATCGGTGCTCGAACGCAACCGCGGTTTGCCTGCCGGCATCCGAGGCATCATCGAGACGGTCACCCAAGACCTTGAGGACCAGTTCCAGGAAGCACCGCCCGGTGTTCCGCTGGCAGTCGACGGCCGGGGACAAGTTGTCGAGTCTCCCGGGTGATGTCGGAGTTCCGAGAAGCGGAGTTCGCGTCGGCCACAGAGTGGTTGTTGACGGAAACACTCGCCACGGCAAGGCGAGGTCGGAGGAGTGGATGCCCTGCACGTCGATGGCGCGGCCGAAGCCGAAGCCGAAGGTGGAGAAGGCGATTGCCGAGACGTCGGAGCGGGTGACCCGCGAGTTCGTCAGGCGGCGCCTGGAGAGGGAGGAGCAAGCCGTCCGCGCGGAGGGGGAGAAGCTCGCCCGACAGGCCGAGCGCCTCTTCACCGAAGGACAGGCCCAGATGCTCGACGCCCAGCGGGAGCTGGCGGCGCGGGTCCTGGACGTGGCGCGCGAGCAGGCGCGGGTGGCGGAGCAGGTGGCCGGGGTGCGGGTTGACGTCGCCAACCTGGAGCGCGCGGTGGCGTCCCTGACCTCGTTGATCGAGTCGGTGAGCGGTGAGGCGCGGCGCGACCGGGCGCGCATCACCCAGGCCGTGGACGTCTGTCGCGCGCGGCTGGCCGAGACCCGACAGGCCCTCGCCCAGCAGGTCCAGCTGGTCCGGGACGGTGTCGCGACGGTCCTGGGCCGGATCGACGACCTCGGCCGGCGCCAGGAGGTCGAGCAGATGGCCGAGTCCGGGGAGCTCATCAGCCGAGCCGCGATGGCGGTCGCGGACTTCCCCACGGCCGACCTCGAGCGCTTCGCCGGGCCCGAGTACGCTGCGGCGAGGGCGCAGCTCGACCAGGCCCGGGAGCTGCACCGTGACCGCAAGTTCGCCGCCAGCCTGCGCATCGCGACGTCAGCGCTGGACGCCCTCGGGGCCGTGGCGGCGAACGTGCGCGCCGCGAAGGAGGCGTTCGAGGAGGAGCGCCGCCTCGGGCTCGAGTCCCTGTCCCGGCTGGACGGGATGCTCGCCTCGCTCGAGGTGGAGGTGGCGCAGGCGTGGTGCGGTCCCGCCATCGCCGCCCTGCGCTCCGAGCGAGTCGCGCTCGAGCCCCTGCTGCAGGCGGACACCACTGACTCCTACCGGCAGCTCAAGGATCGGGCCGACGACCTCCAGCACCGCGCGATGGAGGTGGCCGCGACGGTCGAGCAGCGGCTCCGGCAGCACGAGGCGCGGGCCTGTCTGGTGCGGGAGTTGGTGCGCGCGACCGCGGCGTTGGGCTACCGGCTGCAGAGGCCCGTGCTCGAGGACGAGCGGGACCCCAACAGCGATCTGCTCCTCCTCACCGACGAGGGATTCACGGTCTGCGTCTCGATCGAGGGCGAGGTGGTGGTGAGCTTCGCCGACCCGGCCGACGCGAGGGGCAATCACGAGCGGCTGCACCGCTTCAGCGACGTGCTACAGGGCGCCGACCTGACCGGCTTCGAGGTTCAATTCGAGCACGTGCCGCACGAGACCATGCAGCGCGTGGGCCCGTACGGGGTGCGAAAACCGGCCGAGATGGCCCGCCGTCGGGGTGCCCGGCGGTAGCGGGGCGGGGCCCGGCTCGGGGGCTCGAGAGGGACGCAGCGACGGGCGCCGAACGGAGCGGGACCGGCGATGGCTACCCGTACCCTGGCCTGGGACTTCGAGGGCAGACGGCGCGAGGTCGTCGTCGGTTACGACCGAGAGGCGATCCGCCAGCTCCGCGGTCTGCGTCACGACATCGTCGACCCCGCCCGCTACGAGCACTACATCGCGAATGACCCCTACCTGGCGAGCGTGCTGACCGTCATCGAGGATGTAGCAGGCCTCATCCGGCCCGGCCTGTCGCTCGACCGGCAGCGCGACCGCACGCACCTTCTCGAGGCCCTCCTCAGCCTCACGCAGGCCGTGCCGTACGCCCGTGACCGCGGCGGCGAGTACCCCCGTTACCTCAGCGAAACCCTGATCGACGGCTGCGGCGACTGCGAGGACTCCGCGATCCTGTTCGTGGCCTTCGCGGTCGCCCTCGGCTACGAGTGCGCGTTCCTGGGCTTCGGCAGTGAAGGGTTCCTCGGCATCGGCCGCTGGGGCCACCTCGACGCCGGCGTCGCAGCCAGCTTCGCGGGGGAGTTCAGCGGCGTTCACTGGACCTTCGACGGCGTCAACTACTACTACTGTGGCTGCAACGCTCGCGGCCGGGCCGTCGGAGAGGAGCCCGATCGGCGGTACGAGCGGGCCTCCATCTGGCCGGTCTTCCTGCGCATGGCGCCGGGTTGGCGCCAGCGGTTCTTCGACGGGCGGCTCTAGCCCGGGCTAGCTCTCGCCGGCTGGTTGAACCTCGCCGCCCGGGGGGGGTTGGGGAGGTTGCACCCCGGACGCGCCCGCTCCACCTGTCCCCACCTCGACGTCGCTCTGCGGCGGACGTGCCGCGGCCCGACGGAGGGCTGGCGCGACTTCTCGCTGCAGAATAGCCTCGTAGTCGAAGCCGCGCCTGTAGTTCCAGGTGACGAAGTTCATCACCGCCATCCAGCCGGCCTGGTCCTCGATGGCCTTCACCACGTCGAACCCCTCGCCGTACTCATCATCTTTCCACAGGTCGGTGGCGACCATCTCGGACCGGTTGGCGAAGAACGCGGCGGTCTTGAACTCGACCCAGCGCGCGAAGCCCTCCAACACGATTCGGCCTTGGAAGGTCTCCGGGCGCTGGTCGGCGAGGAAGGCGCGCTCCATGCGACCTTCGGAGTCGGGCTCCAGCTGCCAGTTGTGGGTGAACTCGTGGACGAGGACCTGGAACGCGGCCGGCCACGGCATGCCCGGCCGGGCCCTGACTCCGTCGGCCCCGGCGTACAGCCCGGCCACACCGCCCGGCGCGTCGTCGCCCATGAAGTCGACCGGTACAAGCGGTCGCCGGAAGCCGAGGCCAGCGTCGACCGACCTCCCCGCGAGCTCGGCCGGGATGCTGCGAGGAAGGTTGTCGTTGAAGATCAGCCGCCGCAGGAGCGCCGTGTCGCCCGCGACCACCTCGTCGCGCAGGTCGAAGAGGTCCTCGAGCTGAGAGACTCCAGCCTGAACGCGGGCCCACCGGTCGGCGCGGTTGAGGTACTCGCGGCCCAGCACCGACGCCAGGTAGCGGATCGCCCCGGCCTTGTCGAGCCCGCGTGCAGCCGCGGAGGGACGGTCCACGTGGCAGGAGAGGGTGATGGCGCAGCCGCCGCACCCCCCCGCGCACGGGCATGAGACGAGCAGCTCGAAGACCTCCGCGAGGAGCAGGCGCAACCCGTCGCCCGAGGTGAGCATGGTCCACGTGCTCTCGACCAGGCGGTTGGCGGTTGCGACGCGCGGGTAGATCGCGATCTGCGGCTGAATGCCGACCCGCGCCACCTCGATGAGCTCGGCTGCGTCGCGGACGTAGTGTGGCAGCAACAGCTTGATGCCGTGCTTGACCAGGTGCAGTGCCGGCTCCGGGGTCGCCGCGGTGGTGAGGAGGATGACCGGCACGTCGTCGAGGTCACGTTCGCCCCGGAGTTCCGCCGTCACGGCCTCGTCCCACGACAGCGACATCGGCCAGCGCTGGTAGAGGCGGTTGGTCTCGCGCACCTGTCCACGTACCAACTGGAGCGTGAGTTGGTCCTCCACGATCTCCGCTCCCCGGCTCTCGATCAGGACCTCGACGTCGAAGATGCGGCTGGTCCTGACCGTCGCCGGCAACCTGGCCGTGGCCGGGGACGCCAGGTCGAGGTTCTGGAACAGGGCCTGCTCCTGCAGGAGGGCTCGCCTCTCGTCGACCTCGATGACGACGAATCTGCCCGCTGGCAGATGAACGATGGCATTCGGGAAGACCGACTCGCCACACCTCTGGGTCTCGACCGAGCCGAGAGTGGTGGCGCTGGCAGCATCGACCAGGTCGATCGTGGCGGGGCTGAGGAGGGGGAAGGCGAGCCGTTCGGTGCCTTCCGGGGGCAGGCCGACATACACCCCGACCTGCTCGACGCCGGCGGAGTCGACCTCGGTGTCCCGCTCCCAGCCGCGGGCACCCAACAGCTCGTTGACGGCCTGCAATCCGTAATCACCGAAGACGCGCCGGACCTCGTCGAGACGCACGAACGGCCCCTCGGGCCCCGACACGCCAGCGGCCTGCCTCGTCTCCCGGACCCAGGCCGCGAAGTGATGGCGAAGCAGGAGACGGTCGTCAGTGTTGAGCCAGTGGCGTTGTTTGCGGGACGCTTGCCCGAACAGAAGGCGTTCGGGGTCCCGGGCAACCCAGGCCGACAGGGGCTGACCGTCGAGCACAAGGACCGCGACCCCTCCCGGCCTCAGGAGACGTGGAATGACGTCTCCGATCGCAGCCAACTGGTCGGGGAGACCGATGGTGACGACCATGTCGAAGGTGCCGAAGCGGTCGGCGGGGATTGCCGAGAAGCCGCTGAACACCGAGAAGCTCGAGGCGAGACTCCGCCCCCTCCCCCCACCGACCTCAGCCTGGCGGCAGAAGCGGACAGCGGCGGCTTCGATCTCGGCGACCTCCGCGGGCCCGAGCGGCGAGAAGAAGCAGCAGGCGGCGGTGTTGAGCCCGAGCCCGGACACCGCGGAAGCCGCAACCCGGCAGGCACTGACCTGGAAGCTCTGTCGGACGAAAGCGTTCTGCACGCCCGCCCGGTCGAAGGCCGGCATCCACAGGCACACCATGCAGGGGCTGGACGGTGCTCCGTCCTCGGCCACCTCGAGGACCTCCTGCTCTCCGGACAGCTGTCGCACGATCTCGGCGGCGTTGACGAGTCCATACGCCGTGAAGACCGAGGCCGGGCGTGCGCCACGAAACCTGGCCTGGAACAGCGTGCGGCGGAGGAGGTAGGCCCCGTGGCTGAGGGCGCGACCCTCACCCCGATCCACGTCCTCGACCACGAGCAGGCCGAGGTTGGCGAAGTAGGTGTCTAGAAGCGCGGCGCGCGGCAGCAGTCTCAGCTCGATGTCGCGTAGGGAAGCAAACAGGAGGTCGGCCTGGGACTGGATGGCCTGGTCCAGATCGGTGTCGCTCGAGGCAGCTCCGACCGACACCCGCCAGCTCCAGCCGGAGCGTTCGATCAGGCGGCGCATCGCGTCGAGGCCCGCGTCTCGCTCTCTCTCGTCGACGTAGACGAACAGGCTTGTCTTCGCGTGGGCGGCGCATGCGGTCAACGCCGCCACGCCGCACGCCGTCGACCTGCCGCTCCCCGGCGCACTGCCGAGGACGACGAGCCGATCCTGAGGGGACGGCTCGTTCTCCCGAAACAGGGCCTCCATCAGCCTCCCCTGCTGCCGGTAGAAGCGGGGCCTGGAACCGGCGCCGGGGCTTCGAGCGGCCGATGGCGCCGTGAGGATCTGGTCGAGGGAGCCACCCAGGAGCGGATAGAGGCGGACGAGCTCGGCTCCGAAGTCGACCACTCCGCCGTCACGTTCCACGGCATGCCACACCGGGGCGCGTTGCTCGACGAACCTCGAGAAGACCAACTCACCACGGTAGCCGGGAAGCTCCATGAGATACCGCAGCCGGCTCAGAGCGACGTCTCTCGGATCTCGCGTCTCGGGCGGGGGCTGGGGCCGTGGCGTCGGACCGGTGGGGCGTTCCCGCAGTAGCGTGACGGCCAACCAGCCGAGGGACTGACTGAGCAGGAGAGCCCACAAATCGGGTCGCATGGCGCCGGTCATCGCACGTGGCACGAGCACGATGAGCAGCGCAGAGACCGCTACCAGCACCAGCCGCGGCCACCAGCTGTCCGGCGTCAGCTCGCCGAGCCCGATCCAGGAGGGTGTGGAACCCGGGGGGAACAGGACACGGACGAGCAGGCCGTATGCTCCGAGCATCACGGCGAAGAAAATGATCAGGTGCAGGAACGGGCCGAGAGGACCTCCGAGAGGCCCGGCGAATCCTGCGGACAGCTGCATCCCGAACATGAGCCCAGCCACCAGCAGGCCCGTGACACACGCCACCACTCCTGAAGCCCGCCTCATGACTGACCCTCCCCCGCCTGCTGGCTGGTGCGTGCCGGTGCGACCGCGGCGGGGCGAAACGAAGGCAGGAACCGACCGTGCTCCCAGGTCGCGACCATGAAGGCGAGGGAGCGCGGCCGTCGTACGCGGGAGTGCCGGCCGGTGAACGCCCTCCACCCGTCTCCGAGCGCCTCTAGGAAGCGTGGTTCGCTCTCGAGCTCCGGCGACAGGAACGCGACTGACGTCTCGGTGGCGTTGCAGGGCTCCTCGCCGCGCGTGGTCGGGAGGGGCAGGCTCGGGCCCTCCCCCTCCTCGAGGACCCGCGCGAGCTCACGACCAACACTGTCGAGGTGCCAGGGCAACACGTCGGCGAGGGGTTTCCCATCCATGCTCGCACGGTACTCGTCGAGCAGGCGACGATACGACTCCTCGATGCGACGGGAAACGCGCTCGCGGCGAGATCGGAACCAGTCGCCGTCGGGGAACAGGATTCTCACATAGGAGGTCAAGTGGCGGTTCCGAATGTCGCCCCAGGTGAACTCGTCGATCAGCCGCCCCAGGCGGACAGACTCGGGGTAGACGTCCTCCGGAACGCGGATGAGGCTGGTGTTCAGCCTCCGGGCAGGTTCCGACGTCGCGGAGGACCCCGGCAGAGGTCCAGCCAACTGCTGCTGCCGTTCCTCCAGGGCCCGCGTGACCTGGCGCAACCCGGCGACGAGGGAGGCGATGTGCGAGATCGTCCGTCGCCAGTGGCGCAGCCAGAGCGCGCCGACGACCTGGCGAGCTCGGTCCTCGACTGCGCCCTGGAGCTCGGAGCTGACCCGCGCTGCCCGCGCTTCGACCCTGGCGTAGCGCAGGCGCGCCCTGCGCCGGCGTACCAGGAAGGAAAGGACTCCAGGGACGGCGGCCAAGGCGGCCGCGCCGAGGCCGACGGCCCAACCGTCGACCGCCACTCCGGCAGCGACCAGCCACGGGCTCAGCCCCCAGCAGGCCGTGATGAAGGAAAGCGTGGCGAGGGCCACGGCCCAGGATGCGAGCCTGCGGGGAGCGGGGAGCGGGGCGAGCTCGCTCCTGACGGCGTCCTCCAGGGAGCTGATGTCGGCACAGGCGGAGTCGAGCACTCGCCGGGGGTCTCTGACCTGGCTGCGCAGGCGTTGCTCCCGTTCTGCCCATGAGCGGCGAGTATCCTCCAGCTCGCGTGTGGCGCGGCCGTCGATCCGGAGTGGGCTCTCGCCTGACTCCAGAACCCGAAAGAGACGGTCGCGGGCCCCACTCACCTGCTGTTCTTCGGTCGTGCGGGCTCGGTCTTTGGCCTCCCGAACCACGCTGGAGGCCGCGTCACCGCGTTGTCGGGTCAGGGCCTCGAGACCCTGCGCGCGAACGCTGTCGGCCACTGACACCGAGGGTCGCTCGAACCACTGAGCGAGGTACTCGCTGAAGCTGGGTACGCGTATCCGCGCAAAGGCAGCACCGCCGCCGACCGGGCTGTCGGGCATGTCAGCGAACACGGGGCCGAGGAGCGGGGTGGGGGCTTGGCCTGCGGCCTCGACTCGGGCCGCGTCCAAGTGCCCGCGGATCAGGCCGTCCTGGGTTCGGCGAGCAATGGTCTCCAGGATCAGGTCGGCCGGGTACTCGGTGCACGCGGCGACGAAGGACCCGAACACTCGGGGGAACCGTTGCACACGCAAGCTGTCGGGGCTCAGCCGCCCGAGGGCGCCGACGGCGTCGCGGGTGAGGTCTGCAGGGAGGTCGGGGCTGGACGAGGTGCGCAAGAAGCTCTCGACCAGATCAGCGATCAGCTGGTCCGAGGGCTCGAAACGGGTCGGTCTCCCCGCGCGGTCCGTGGAGTCGATCACGAACAGGGAGGCCGGCAGTGGCAACGGGTCACCGGCCGCAGCGGAGAAGGCGGCGCTGAACTCCCGGAGGAACCGATCGCTCTCGTCTTCGTCGGGCGACAGGATGGCGAGCGCTCTAGCGCGTAGCATGGGGCTGGTTGACGATGCTGGTGCGGCGATCGCGTTGACGCTGACCCAGCTGTCAGCGAGAGCGGTCACCGCCTGCGGACGGGGCTCCCACAGCACCCACAGCAGGTCGAGGACGGAGTCCGGCGTTGCCTTTGCCTGGAACTGGCGCCAGACCTCCGCGAAACGGGAGGTGCACTCCCTCGGTGTCGGGAGGGGCTGGAGGGTGACCTCGGGGAACGAGCGTTGCCGTCGCGCCAGCTCGGCGCAAATAGGTTCCTGTGCCCATACGACATGCACGGATCAACCTCCGTCGGGGGGCGGACTCCATCGCCCGCGTGGCGATCGGCAGGTTCGGCGCCTATTTCTTGGTCGCGCGGCCCTGCCGTGCGAGCTGCTCCTTGTTTCGCGCGGCGTACTCGTCGACCAGCTTCCGCGCGACCTCTGCCTCCCGTTGCTGGGTCTCTCGGTCGCGAACGGCGAGCTCGAGTTCGCCCGCGCGCTCGAGTTGATCCCTCAGCTCCTGCAGCCGAGTGAAGACCCGCAGGTGCGCGTTGGGTACGCTGGTCTCGAGCTCCCGCAGGACCTCCTGCCAGCGTGCCTCAAGGTCCCGGAGCCTCGCGGGCGAGTCCTTGAGCGCTTGCAGCGCCTCCAACCTCGTGCTCCCGAGTTGGTCGCCACGGCGGTTGACGCCCTTAGCGCCGACGGCGGTGACCACAAAGCGAGCGCCGAGAGGCGCGGCGTCGGCGTAGTCGGCCTCAAGGCACTCGAGCGCCTGCGCCCACAGCAGAGTCCGGCTCTCCCTGACGCCGGGTCGCCGTTCCGACACGAATCGGAACGTGCCGTGGAATCGCCGGTCAGAATGGACCGGGTTGTCGCTTCCCGGCCGGTCGCGCCACGCTTGCACCATCGCGTCGCAGTTCCTCCGCTGTACCACGAGCAGCGGAAGGTCGTCGAGGGAAACGCCTGCATTGGTCTTGAGGAGCTCCAGCTCGTGGGGCGGGAACTGCGGTTCGCCGGAGAGATTCCGGCCCGGCGTGTCGAGCGCGCGTTCCAAAGACTGTGACAGCGTCCTGTAGCGCAGGGTGCTCTTCTCGGTCGTTGCCCCGCGAGGCCGTCTGATCTCGTCGATCTTCCAGAACGGGTCGACCCCCGCCAGCAGGCTCTCGATGCGTGCCGCGACCGCTTCCTCCAGGACCGCCCGGCGCTGGTCCACGCCGACCTCTGGCTCCCCAGCTGATGAGAACGCTGCTCTGACGCTGGGTTCCAGCGCCACCCAGGCCGCACCGAAATACTCCTGGATCGAGCTCAGGGCTCCCGTTCGCTGCGTCTGGGTTGCGTCCTCCCCCCCTGTGGCGAGGTATCTTTCGACCACGTAACGGGCCTCAGCAATCAAGGCATCCTCGATCGTCGGCAGGGCCCTTTCGAGCCCCGCCTGCATCGCTGTGCGGAGGGCGTCTTCCCCGGCGCTCACGGAGCCGGGTCTCACGTCCTTGCCGCTGGGGACCTGGCCAGCGACAACCAACTCGAGGACTCGGCGGTACTCGTCGAAGATCGCTGCTCGCAACGTGGCGCCGTATGTTCCGATGGAGTCGGAAACGAAGGCCAGCGGCATCAGGGCCTCGCGGATGAACTCGCGCGCCACACCGACCGGGAGCTCGAGAGGTGAGGTCGTCGACGGCGCGTTTCCGATCTGGGTGGGCAGGTACTGCTGAATCCTGCTGCGGCAGCTCTCGAGCTGGCCCTTGAGCGGCCCAGCCGTGAGGCAGGCCAGCGCCCTCGCCCTACCCTCGACATGGGTCCTGAGTCGGTCATAGAGTCCCACGACCCTCGGTGGTGCCACGGCGCGCTCGAGCGCGACACACTGCTGCTTGAGCGTGTCTTGCAGGTCCCGCTTCGCGCGGGCGACGTCCTTGTCCTTGGGTCCGAACATCCCCCCGTAGGCTGCCCGCAGCTCATCCGTGAGCGACGGCGCAGCTCGGCCCGGTCCGGTTGTCGCCCCACCGGCGATGCGCCGCGCGGCCGACGCGAGGCTCGCCCGGGCCGCCGCGAGGTTCTCGTCGCTGGCGTCGTTCGCGGCAACGAAGGCCCGATGTGCATCGAGCTGTTCGGCGAGGCTGGAGAGAAACGCGGCAGCTCCTCCGATCGTCCCAGAACCGGGGAAGGACGTGGGCGGGTCGGCGAAGAAGTTGTCACGCAGGAAGGTGTCGAGGTCGTTGCAGAACGCGGTTTCCTTCTCCGCAAGAAGGTCGTCGCACTCCGCCGCCACGTTCTCCTCGACCATCGTCTCCCGTACCGAGCTCAACTGCTTTTCCCAGGTCGTCTTCGTGCTCCGACCGAAGGCTTCGATCGCCTTGGAGAACCTCTGGGAGGCCTGGAACACCCTCGCCGTGAGGTCGTCGAAGAGGTCGTTTCGCCTCCCCTCCTCCTTGAGGCGCCAGGCATCAAGGCGGCCGTCGGCAACCTCTCCGAGATCCTCGTACTCTCCCTCGATGAGCTTGGCGAGCACGGTCCTCTTCGCCTTCAGGACGCACTGGCTCGCGACTGCCGCGGTCGGGAAGAAGACCCGCAGCTTGCCGAAGCTGCCCCACCCCTGGTCGAGTCGCCAGGTCGCGTCCGCGAGGCGCGCCCTCATGCCCCCGAGCTCGGGCGTCGCCATTGCCATGAGGAAGTCGCCGGCGAGGTCGACGATCTGGTTGTATCCCAGGCTGTGCCCGGCCCGGTTGATCGACTGGAACAGCCAGCCATGGTCGTAGGCGCGATCTGTGGCGTCGAAGGAGACCGGAGGCAGTGCGCCGAACTGGAAGCGGTAGGCGCGGTCTTCCGGCTCGAGCCCCTCCCTCTCGCTGGGGACGCTCCAGAACTGCATCTCGTAGAGCGCCGCCCATCCGTTCGCGAGGCAGCGGTCGTACTCCTCGGTGCCGGCTTGCTTGTCGCTCAAGGCCACGGAGGCATCAACCCAGCAGCCCTCGACCCGGCTGTCCCACAGGTCGCCCAGAGTGCGGCGCAGCAGGTAGGCGAAATCAACGGCCATGCCGGAAGCCGTGCCGTTCGAGAGAATGCCGCAGATGATGGCGAGGATGCTGTTGCGTTGCTCCTCATCGGCTCGCGGCTTGACCAGAGTTCGAATGGACGTCTCGGCGGTCCTTATCCTCGTCTCGATGGTGCCCGCGTTGTAGGCGAAGGCCATGCGTCCCTTGATGCGAATCGCGCCTGCGCCACTGCCGGTGTCACCGGTGGGGTTGTACTCGTCGAAGAACCATGACCGGAAGCTGCCGTCCGTGTCGTTTTCTCGGGCGTTCTTGATCGCGCGCGGGAGGTTGAATGGCCTGACCCGCTCGAAATAGCGGGCGGCTCGGGGGGCATCGACCACACAGGCGGTAGTGTCAAAGCAGCAGACCTGCAAGCGTTGGCCGAGGTGCCGCTCGATCGACGGGTCCCTGGGGAGCTTGTTGAGAAACGCATCGACAATCCTGGTACCCGTGCCGCCCAGACCGACCACGATGACACCGTCTGGCATGGAACCTCCTCTTCACACAGGCTCGCCTGCCCTCGCAGCGCGAGCCAGTCAGACTTCGTAGCGAAAACGGCTCCCGTCAATCACCACCTCGTCGCCGGGCTTCCAGACGAACTGCTCGCCAGCTCCCCGCCTCTCGCCGCAATGCACCAGCTCCCGGAGTGGCGTCGCCAGCAGGGCGGGTCCTTCCATTGGGCTGAGGCTGGCGACGGGCTGGTCCAGGCCCCCGACTTCGACACATACTCCGCCACGGCCACCGAGCAGAACAGGCCGACCGTACAACCGCGAGCGTTCGGCCAGGGAGATCGCCTGGCCGTCGGCCGCGCACACGATGTAGCCCTCCAGCCGGCCCCCGGTCTTCCGCCCGAAGATCCAGAAGCCGAGCGCGGCGAAACCGAGCGCGGCGACCACCCCCACCACCCACGTGGTGGCCGTCACCCACTTCGGAGTGAAGGCGACCGGCAAGGCGAATCCATGTCGGCCGTGCTCGCTGATTGGTTCCATACCTGCCGGCGGCGAACCGCCTGCCGGTTCGACGGCCAGGTCGCCCGAGCCCTCAAGGACCCACTTCCCCTCGTACAGTTCGCCACGCTGGACGCCGTGGCGACCACCTGGGTCGATGGTGAGGTTGACCAGCGCCGAGTCGCACGGGACGGGTGCCTGCAGTGAGGCCGCGTCCAACTCCAGCGGGACCACCTGGCCATCGGCGAGCTGCGCGCTGGCCGTGACCTGGCGGTTGAGGGTGAGCCGCTGAGCCGGCCCCTCGATTGCCGGTGACCAGCGCACTCGCGCCTTGTTCTCGCCGCCGCAGCGCTCGCGTGCCGCCAGGCTCCAGCGGAGGACGAGACGTCGCCGCAGGCGGTCGAGAAGGTCCTCTCCGGGGTCTAGCGTCACCGGGCCGATGGAACCCGTTTCGCCGGCCGCCAACTCGAACGACACCGTGGCCGGCTCCCGGATCGCCATGCGGATGGGCAGCTCGCGTGGGACCGGCACCACCAGGTCATCGTTGGTTGTGAGGAGCAGCTTCCCGTGAAGCTCCTCGCCGAGTAGCGCCGACGGAAGTGCGGCTCCCCGCCCCGGAGGTGCCGCGCCTGGTGGCGTGAAGTTGAGAAGCCTCAGCCTGAGCTGTGCCTGCATCTCGTCCTTCCCTGGCGGGAAGAGAACCACATGTGATGATGAGGTGTTGGATGTGCTGAGCTCGGGGGCGATGCCTGCCTGGTTGAGGCGCTCTTCGAGCGCCACCGAGAAGCTGACGGAGAGGTCATCGACCGGCGTGCCGGCGATGGTCATCACCACCGTTCGTTCGCTGGTGTCGGCGGCAAAGAAGTTGCCGAAGTCGATCACCGTGGGCCGCAAGAAGAGCATGCGGGGGATTCGCACCTGGCAGGGGCGCCCCGGCTCACAGGCCGTGGTCTGGACCACCTCCGTTCCGCAGCTCTCCCAGCGCGACCTCTCGCCGGGTGTGAGGTCGCCTTGGAGGTCGATGAAGAAGAGGTAGTTGTCGCGGTTCTTCAGCGACGGGCAGATGCTCGCGACGCTGTCGAGGGTCGCGCTCGACGCGTTGTCGCGCCCATCGGTCAGGAGGTAGACCACGGCGGCCTTTCCTTCTCGGCGCGCCTGCCAGAAACGCTCGACCGTCGCTCGGATGGAAACGTCAGCGCACGTAGGGCCGGCGATTCCCCACAGGCAGCAGAGTGAGTCGAAGAACGCGGTCCTGCTTCCCTCTGCGCGGAGCTCGGACGTGAACTGGAGGACCGATTCTAGGTCGTGCTGGGTGGAAAGGTGCTGGTACAGCACAGGCGAGGCCAGGCCGTCCGCGAAGGGCAGGATCATGACTTCGGAGGGTAGCGGCAGGTGCCGGATGATGGCCGCGAGCTCCGAGGTGACGAGCGGCCATACGTTCACTCCGCGTGCGTCGTGGCCGGTCATCGACCCCGTCACGTCGATCAGAAAGACGAACAGGAACTCGTCCTGTAGGGCGGGCGCGGGAGAGCTCGCATGGGTCGGTGCGGAGGCCGCCAGTTGCGCCTCGGCTGCTGCCGGGTGGAGGGTGAGCGCGAGAACGGCTGCCGTGATGATCAGAGCGGGTGCCGCCAGGAGGCCGAGGACCGCTGGGAGGGGGCCACGCTGCCACCGTTCGACCAATGACCCAGTGAGCAGAGCAACCACGGTGAACCTCCGGATTGGCGCTCGAGTGGTGCCGGGAGCTGAGACGGCAGAGGAGAGGTGCGACGCCACCCACAACCCTCGCGCGAGACCGACTCCCGCTCTGGGAGCTGGAACGGGGCGACGCGAGGAGTGTCGTCGCTGGTCGGCCACAGTGCTCGTATGTCGCCGTCGTGCCTGCCCTTGCCATTGCGCAGCGCTGTCGTTCGCATGCTCTCTCCGTCCGCTGTGACTGAACAACGCGACCGGAGTTGGTCTCCCCAAGCCCCACCTTACCTCGCGGCAGAATACACACCTCGGAAGGAGCCTGTCCACAGTGTGGCTATGCGGGCGACGTGCGAGAATGGCCGCTCTCCGACCAGACAGCCGTGTCACCGAGGCTGCCGTCAGTTCGTGCGATGGTGTCTGGCGAGCGGTCTGGTCCGGCGGGCGGCTGCGGCCAACAGCAACCAGATGCAGCCTGCTACACTGAGCCGGACGAGGGCCGGGGTCAGCGCCGAGCATTGGTGCAACTCGGGCGAGGTGGGGGGGCTGCGCGAAGCGAGAACGTCGCCCCCCGGGAGGTCGAGATGGAGTGCCCCAATCCGGAGTGCCGCAGGTCGAACGCGGCCGGTGCGAGGTTCTGTGACCGGTGCGGCCAGCGGCTGCCGATCCCGTGTCCGACGTGTGGCGAGCCCCAAGCCGCGGACGCGGGGTTCTGCAACCAGTGCGGCAACAGCATGTCACCCCCGCGCCCTCGGTGCACAGGTGCCGCCATTTCCTACTGCGCGCCGGAGCACCGCGCGGGCTCGGGCCGAGGTCAGGCCCGCGAGTGAGGCGCTCTCGTGGCGCGGGCTTCCCCGCGTCGGCAAAGCCCGACGTCGGGTTGCCCGCTCGACCGCCCGCTGAACGCAGCTGGGCGCTGCGCAAGGCGGCGTGGGAGCTGACGCTGCGCTGCAACCTGCGCTGCGCCCACTGTGGGTCGGCCGCGGGCGAGCGGCGCGTCGGCGAGCTCGACCGCGCCGAGAAGCTCGAGGTCTGTCGTCAGCTGCTCGAGCTCGGCGTCGAGCACGTGTCGCTGCTCGGCGGTGAGCCCCTAATGAGCGAGGACTGGCAGGCCGTGGCCGACTGCCTGCTCGCCGGCGGGGTGGAGGTGGGGCTGATCACCAACGGCCATGACCTGAGCAGGGCCGACGTCGATGATCTCGCCCGTCGGCAGGGTTTGGTGGTCGCAGTGAGCGTCGATGGCTGCGAGCTTGTGCACGACGCCCTGCGGAGGAGGCCCATGGCCTTCCGTCGGGCGCTGGCGAGCGTGCGTCGCCTGCGCGAGCGGGGCGTGCCTGTGGCGGTCATCTCTCAGGTCTCGAGCGGCAGCATGGGCTCGCTGGAGTCGCTCTGGGACGTCCTGCGGCCGCTCGGCATCTACGCGTGGCAGGTGCAGCTCGCGATTCCCTACGGGCGGGCCAGCGCGCTGGCCGGCTTGCTTCCCGACCGCGTCGAGGTCGCTACCTGGGTGATGCGATTTGCGCAGCGGTTCGCGGCCGAGATCGCGCAAGGGTCGGTCGTCCTCGCCGACAGCGTCGGCTACCTCCACCCGCTCCTGGGGGACAGCGCCACCGGCCTCGAGCGCTGGCACGGGTGCCAGGCGGGGCTGCTCGCTCTCGGCATCGACAGCGACGGAGGGGTGCGGGGATGCCTGTCGCTGCAGGCGGCCGAGTTCCTCGAGGGGAACGTGCGCGCGCGCAGCCTCGTCGACGTGTGGCTCGACCCGGGTTCGTTTCGGTACAACCGCCAGCCGAGGCCGATCACCAGCGACGCCTGCGCCACCTGCCGTCTGGTGCACCGCTGCCGCGGCGGGTGCAGCTCGCTGCGTCATGCCCACACCGGCACGCTCGGCGCCGCCCCATACTGTGTGCTGGCTTCGTGCCCTCCGGTTGCGGCTGCCCAGACCGTCGGGACCTGCGTAGTGTGCGGGCATGAAGGCCGGGTTGACTCCCGCCACTGCGACCGCTGCGGCGCGGCTCTCGAGTAGCGAGCGGCGAGACGTCCGAGCCGGTCGCCCGTCACCTCGCGAGGAAGATCCAGTGACTGTCCTCGAGACCGACCCAGTGGCCCGGCAGGTCTGACTGCGGGCAGATCACCCACCAGCGGCTGCCCTCGTCAACGCCCCAACCCATCGAGGCACTTGCGCCGCGGCTGGCGGTCCGCCTGGGTCAGCCGTGGGCCGGGCTGCTACTGGGCACTGCCGGCGCGCTCCAGTCCGGGCCCTCCGCGGACCTCGCGAGCGTCGGCGCCCAGGTCGCCCGCGCCCTGGCGGAGCACTCGACCGAGGTTCGCGAAAGAGCCATCGTGGCGGCCTCGGCGCTCGATGCCTCTGTCGACGCCGTGCAGGCCCTGCTGGAGGTGTTGGCACCGCTGTTCGGCAGCTCGAGCACAGCCAAGAAGCTGCTGGCAAGCGCCCGCTCAGCGCTGTCCAGCGTCGATCCCGCGCAACTGGCAGCTTCACCTGCGACGTGGTATGTCGCGTGCGCTCTGACCGCGAGCTCGTCGACGGTCCCTCTTCCCGAAGAGCCGGGCGAGCAGGCCGACGCCTGGCTCCGTCAGTGCTTCGCCGCCATTGGGTTCACGGCGAGGTTGCAGCGGTTGAAGGTGCGGTCTTCGGCGGAGCTGGAGCGCGCGGTCCGGTTGGTGGGAAGCGGAGGTGCTGGCGACCCATCCGCGCCGCAGATCGCCCTCCTGGTGGAGGCTGTCGCGTCGAGCCCGGCCGGGCTTGGTCACTGGCGGCGCGTGGCCGACGAGCTCGGGGTGCGGCGGGGATATGGGTGGCGACTGATCGTCGACCCAAGCTACGGTGAGGTCCTCAGCGAACAGGAGCTCGCAGCGGTCGCACAGCTCGGTGGCGTGGCGCTGATCTGGCTCGTGGGTCGTGGCGTACAGGTGCCGACAGCGAGCTTGGCCCGGATCCGGACAGCTGACGTCGACAACCAGCGGTCGAGCCCTGAAGAAGCCCTGAGGCTGGCCCGGAGGCTGCGCGGGGCACAGGACAGGATGCTCGGCCAGCTCCGCGACAGCGTCGGTGCGTGGGCGCTCCGTCAGGCCCGAGAGCGGGAGGGGGTGAGTCAACGCGAGGCGCTCACCGCTCTCCTCAGACGTCCCGGCCTCCTCGGGCGCATGGCCGGGACCGTGGTGAGGATGGTAGGCCTTGGCCCGACGACGACGTACCTGGACGTCGCGGTCGAAGCGCTCGGGTTGTGTGACGAGGGCGAGGTGGAGCGACTGGTCGAAGACGTGTGGGGAGCATGGTGAGCGGCGAGCCTGTCTGCCGGTGAAAGGTGGGCCATGCCACGGAAGACACTTCTGGCGAGGAGCTGCAGCTTGCTTCGACTCATCAACGAGGAGGCGAACAAGCTCCAGATTGGCCTGGAAAGACACTCGTCGCGTCGACCGTGGGTTGGAGTGCCGCTCGGCTTCCTCGGCGCGATGGTGCTGTGGGCGCTCTTCTGGGTGGCGTTCGCCGTCGTGCTCGCGCTGGTTCTCGTCACGACCGTCATCTGGCCAGTCGACCGCCTTCTTGGCGGCGCCTGAGTCAAGCGGTGGAGGCTGCGACATGAGCGCCACACATCGCACCCTGTGGGCTCGGAGCATCATCGCAGCGGCGATGGGAGTCGCCTGGCTCGTCCTCGAGCTGGTGCTGCGAGGCGGGAATGCTCCAGTCGACCTGTTCGTGGAGCCGGTTCTGGTCCTGGTCACGGTCTGCGCTCTCGGTGCGCTCGGGGTTCGGCCGCGAATGACGATGGCCGGCGAGGCGAGGGTCGCGGGGGAGATCTCGAGCGTCGTGGCGCTGGCGGTGTTCGTTCCGCCTGCCGCAATGCTCGTCATCTATGCGGCGACGTTCGTCGTCTCTGCCGGCCTCGCTGGGATCAGCTGGCTACTGTGGCTAGCAGTCGTTCTGCTCGCCTTCTTGCTGCAGCTGCTGATCTACGCTGCTGCGGCCGCGACGGTCGTCGCGGGGTTTGCGACCGGCGACGAAGACGGCCGTGTCGGGTGTGCTGTCTTCGCGGTGTCCGCGGGCGCGCTCGGGGTCGTGATCCACGGGGTGGCGTCGTTCTTCGGGTCGAGCTTCCCCCGGGCGTGGGACCTCACCGTGGTCAGGGCTGCCGTCAGGAACAGAGACTGGATTCCATCCTGGACTTTCGTCTTCGACCGGCTGCGAAACGGTCTGAGGTGGCTGGACCAGGGCTTCCTGATCTCGTTCCTAGCGCAGCCGTTGGCCGCAACCAAACCCGGGCGAGGTGATCTGGTTGCGGG
>CAYTJW010000003.1:0-37769 GCA_964438135.1 uncultured Thermoanaerobaculia bacterium | reverse complement strand
GCCTGGCGGTCGGCGGGGGCACGTCGCTGCTGCCCGAGGTCATCCCGCTCGCGGTGCGCCGCGTGGCGGTGGACCCCGGTCACGGCGGCCGCGACCCCGGCACTGCGCTCGCCTACGGGCTGGTCGAGAAGGACCTCACCCTCGACATCGCCCGCCGGCTCGCCCGCCTGCTCGAGGACGACGGACTGGAGGTCGTCCTCACCCGCACCGGCGACGAGGGGGTGTCGTTGAAGGAGCGGGCGGAACGGGCGAACGCCGCCGCCGCCGACCTGTTCGTCTCGGTGCACATCAACTGGGTGCAGGGCCGCAACGTCCGCGGCATCGAGACCTACTTCCTCGGCCCGACCGACGACCCCTTCCTGAAGAACCTCGCCGCCGCCGAGAACCGCGACTCCGGCTTCTCCCTCGCCGACTACCGGCGCCTGCTCGAGAGCATCTACGCCGACGTCCGCCAGGAGGAGTCGCGGCGGCTGGCCGCGGGGGTGCAGAGCGCACTCGCCGCCACCCTGCGTCAGGACGTGCCGTCGGTCTCCAGCGAGCGGGTGATGACCGCCCCGTTCGTGGTCCTGGTGGCCACCGAGATGCCGGCCGTGCTGGCCGAGGTGGCGTGCATGTCCAACGACCGCGAGGCACGCCTGCTGGCGATCCCCGCCTACCGCGAGCGCATCGCCTCCGCCCTCTTCGCCGGCATCTCGCGCTACTCTGAGTCCGTGAGCCGCCACGGGCTCGACCCCGAGAAAGGAAGCTGAGCATGGCAAGCAAAGACGGTGACCTCCTCGTCGGCATCGACCTCGGCACGTCGCGCAGCTCGATCTCCGCCTCCAACAACCAGCGCCACATGGTCGAGAGCTACGTCGGCTGGCCGCTCGACATGGTGGCGCGCAAGGTCCTGAAGCGCAGCGTCCTGGTCGGCCGCGAGGTGATCGACAACCGCTCCATGCTCGAGGTCCACCGGCCGCTCGAGCGGGGCCTCCTGAAGGAGGGCTCGGAACGGGACCAGGAGGCGATCCGCGAGCTCCTCCGCCACCTCCTCGGGTCCGCCGGGGTCGAGGAGGCGCGCAAGGACGGGGTCAAGGTGCGCGCCGTGGTCGGCGTGCCGTCGGAGGCGCTGCGGGTCAACCGCCAGCACGTGCGGGACGCGATGGCCGGCTTCGTCGACAGCCTCATCATCGTCACCGAGCCGTTCGCGGTCGCCTACGGCCTGGACGCCCTGCTCCACGCCCTGGTGGTCGACATGGGCGCCGGCACCACCGACCTGTGCGTCATGAACGGGCGTTACCCGACCGAGGAGGAGCAGCGCACCATCGACAAGGCCGGCGACTGGGTCGACCAGCAGCTCGCCATCCTGCTCGCCGACCACCACCCGGGGCTCAAGGTCTCGATCCACACGGTGCGCGAGTGGAAGGAACGCTTCAGCTTCGTCGGCAAGGCCAAGAAGCCGGTCAAGGTCACCTTCCCGATCAACGGCAAGCCGACCGAGCTCGACATCACCGAGGACGTGCGACTGGCCTGCGAGGGCCTGATCCCGCCCATCGCCGAGACCATGCGCGACCTCATCGCCACGGTCGAGGCCGAGTTCCAGGAGCGCGTCCGCCACAACATCGTCCTGTCCGGCGGCACCTCCGCCATCACCGGTCTCGGCGAGCAGCTCAAGGCCTCCCTCGACGACTGGGGCGGGGGCGAGGTGCAGGTGGTCAAGGACCCGGTCTTCGCCGGCTCCGACGGCAGCCTCGCCCTGGCCGTCGACGCCAGCCCGGGCGACTGGGAGAAGCTGCCGGCGGCGTGACGCGGTGCGACCGGCGCGGCGCGGGGGCCTCTACCCCTCCCGCCGGGCCGGGGCCGTGACCGCGACCCGGGAGGGGCGGCCGTCGTGGAGGGCGACGACGCGCAGCTCGAGCCCCTCCCACTCGGCCGTGGCGCCCGCCGCGAGCTCGTCCTCGAGCAGGAGCACGAGCAGGCCGCCGACCGAGTCGACGTCGTCGGGCTGGTCGAGGGTGAGCTGGAGCAGGCGCTCGAGCCGGCGCAGGGACAGGCTCCCGGGCACCTCGAAGCCGGTGGCCGTGCGCACCACGGCCGCCTCGCGCTCGAGGTCGAACTCGTCCTCGATCTCGCCCACCACCAGCTCCAGCACGTCCTCCAGCGTGACCACCCCCGACAGGCCGCCGAACTCGTCGAGGACGATGGCGAGGTGCTGGCCGCGCCGCCGGAAGTCCTCGAGCAGCGCCGCCGCCGGCCGGCTCTCGGGGATGAAGACCGGCTCCAGCACCAGCTCGGTCCACGGCTGGCCGGGCTCGGCCCGCAGCAGGCTGTGGGCGTGGAGGACGCCGACGACCTGGTCGGGCGCACCCCTGACGACCGGGAACCGGCTGTGGATCGAGGTCGCCAGGAACGCCCGCAGCTCCTCCTCGCCCCACGCCACGTCGACGGTCAGGACCCTCGGCCGCGGCGTCATGATCTCGCGCGCCACGGCCCGGTGCAGGCGCAGCACCGCCTCGATCTGGTGGCGGGCCGCGAGCGGCAGCTGGGCGTGGCGGTGGGCGAGGCGGAGCATGAAGACCAGGTCCTCCTCGGTCACCGGGGCGTCGCCGCCCCGCCGGCGCGACAGGGCGCTCGCGAGCAGGCCGAGCACCGCCGTCAGCGGCCGCAGGGCGAGGTCGAGCAGGTACAGCACCGCCGCGACCCGGGGCGCGATCCAGGTGGCGTTGTCGCGCGCCACGGACTTGGGCGTGATCTCGCCGAACACCAGCACGACCAGGGTCATGACGCCGACCACCATGGCCAGGCCGTTGGCGGCGTCGAGCCGCAGGGCGAGGTCGGTGGCCAGCGCCGAGGCGAGGATGTTGACCAGGTTGTTGCCGACCAGGATGGTGGCCAGCACGCTCTGCGGGGCAACCGCCCAGCGGTCGAGCCCGGCGCGGGCGAGCCGGCCGGAGCGGCCCCGCAGCGCCTCGAGCCGCACCAGCGGCAGCGAGGCGAGGGCGGTCTCGGAGCCCGAGAAGAAGGCCGAGCCCAGCAGGCAGAGCGCGATCCCGACCAGCTCGGTGGTCACGGCGGCGTCCGGCTCCCTTCAGCCTCGGTCGTGGCGGAGCGCCGACCCGGTCGGAGCCGGACACCCGGGCTCGGGACCGCCGTCCCTGAGACCGTCACCCCTCCCACGGGCGCGCGGGGCCCGCCTCAGCCGCCCCAGGGCATGCCCGCGTACCGCTCGAAGGCCTGGTCGTGGTACCGCCGGAAGAGCTCCTCGTGGCCACGCTCCCACGCTGCGAGCATGCTCAGCACCTCCCGCGCTGGGCCCTCTGCCCGCTCCGCCGACCGGGCGTAGAACTCGGCGAAGTCGCGCTCGATCAGGTAGGCCATGCGCAGCACCGGCAGGTCGGGCACCATGGCCTCCACCACCGTCTGGTCGAGGGACTCCGAAGCCGCCCGCTGGGAGAAGAACCCGGCCTGCTCCATCTCGACGCCCATGGCGGCGGTCGGCGCCTGACCGGCCCCGATCGCGTCGAGCTGGGACTGGATGAAGTCGATGTGCCGCTGCTCCTCCTGCGCGAGGCTGCGGAAGGCCTGAACTGCCGCCGCGTGGCTCAGCCGCTCGGCGTGCTCCTCGAAGAACCTCTTGCCTTCACGCTCCCGCTGCAGGGCGTACTCGTAGATCTTGCGGATGTCCATTGCGCCTCCTTCGTCCTCAACCCGGGGTCGACGGCCACCCGTCGACCCCTCACTCCACTGCCGCCACGACGCCGCTGCGAAGGTCGTAGCGCGCGCCGACCACCCGCACCTGCCCCGACTCGACCAGCCGGGCCAGGACCGGCTCCAGCCGCCGCAACCGGGCGACCTCGCGGCGGACGTTCTCGTCGACGGCGTTGTCGAGCACGTCCCCCGGCCTGCCCGCCACCGCCTCGACGACGGGCCGGAGCCGCTCCATCAACCGGGCGACGTGCCCCTCGGGCTCCCCGCCCTGGACCGCGGCGGTCAGCGCCCCGCAACTGCCGTGACCGAGCACCACCACCAGCCGTGTCCCGAGGTGGTCGACCGCGTACTCCAGGCTGCCGAGGCCGGCGTCGTCGAGCACCTGCCCGGCGGTGCGGACCACGAACAGGTCGCCCAGACCGCAGTCGAACACGACCTCGGGCGGCACGCGCGAGTCCGAGCAGCCGACCACGGCTGCGAAGGGCCGCTGGCCCGCGACCACCTCGGCCCGGCGCGCCGCCGACTGGCGGGGGTTGCGGCGGGCGCCGGAGGCGAAGTGGCGGTTGCCGGTCAGGAGCTCCTGCCAGGCCTGGTCGGGGTCGAGCCCCTGGTGACGGTGCCCGTCGGTCATGGTCGCACCCTCCGCAGCGACGCCTGGCGCAGCTGGGGGACCCCGCTGGCCTGGCGCCGGTCCTCAGCCTCAGTACCAGAACACCTGCAGCTGCAGCAGCGCCTGGTCGCGGTCCGGGGCGCCGTCCTTGGTGATCCGGGCCCACGCCGCCTTGAGGTTGACCTTGTGGCCCGAGATGAACCAGGCCAGGCCGACCTGGGTCTTGTCCTCCTCCGGGTGGGCGGCGTCCTCGATCGCGAAGCTGCGCTGCGAGTACTGCACGAACGGCCCCAGGTGGGCGTTCTTGTGGTAGTACGCCGCCTCGACCAGCCAGGTGTCCTGCTCCGGCAGCGAGGTCAGGAAGTCGTCGCCGTCGATCTGGCTCCAGCCCGCCTGGAAGGTCACCGAGCCGCTCGCCAGGGGCTGGTCGTAGAACAGGTCGGCGCCAACCGTCGAGTAGGAGCTCTGCGCGTCGTAGCTCGCGCCGAGGGCGAGGATCTTCTTCGCCCCCAGGCTGGTGCCGGTGTAGAAGTAGCCGGTCTCGGCCTCGAAGGGGTACCAGACGGCCCGCGCGACGAGCCGGAACGGCTCCGAGCCGGCGCCGCTGCCGGTGTCGCTGCCGCGGTAGCCCTGGTAGGCGCCGAGGCGGTACTCGAGGTGCTTGTCGAGCACGTAGCCGCGGGCCTGGAGGCCGTAGTCGCGGCCGACCTTGGAGGTGGTCGCGCCGGAGGCGAGGAAGGTGTACGGGCCGTAGTCCACCGGCAGCAGCGCGCCGGCCGACTCGACATGGTTGTGGGACAGGGGCAGCAGCATCATGCCGGCGTCGACCTTGAAGGCGTCGCCCGAGGAGTAGGTGAGGAACACGTCCTGGATGAAGAAGTCCTCGGTCTTGGTGCCGTCGGTCTTGCCCTTACCCAGGTTGGGGCTGTCGGTCTCGAGGAAGAACGACCACTGCTCGGAGTAGGTGCCGCCGAGCAGAATCCGGGCCCGCCGCAGGAACAGGTTCTGCGAGTGGTCCTCGCCGTCCGCGGTGTCGATGATCTCGCCCTGCGGCTGCAGCAGCACGCCGAGCTTGAGGGTCTGCTTGCCGTCGGCGGAGGCGACCTGCCACTGCGCCTGGGCGGGGAGGGAGAAGAGCGCCAGCACCAGTCCTGCCATCACGACCAGCTGCCACCGGGACCTGAGAGCTTCCATGTCCACCTCCGATTTCCTCCGGATCTCCGCGAGGCCTGCAGTCCCGCCGCCACGGGGGCGGGGGACCGTCGGCCGCTGTCAGCGTCTTCCGGCCGAGAGTCTAGCCGAACTCCGCCCCGCGGTCGAGACGTGCAATTCCCAACCCGTACCCGTACCCGTACCCGAAGTCATCGCTGCGTGGACCGGACGGCCGCTCTCTCCCATCGCTGGTCGGGACAGGCTGACCATGGCACGGCGGCACGGGTCTTGCTACCCTCAGGAGAGAGCAGGGAGCACCGCGGCCGCGCGTGGCGCCCGCGGGCGACCGTGCAGCACTGAAGGGCAGCTCATTGGCCACTGTCGAGACGGCTGGCGGCGAGCCGGGAGCCACCCCGGGCGCGGACCTCCTCTACGGCGACCGGATGATCGGCCGCGCCTGGGGCCGTCGGGCGCTGTGGCAGGTGCGCCTGCGCTGGTGGGTGCCGCCGGCCATCGTCGCCAGCCTGGCCGTGGCGTGGTGGCTCGGGTTCCGGCTCGAGGTGGCGCCGATCCTGGCCGTGGCCGCCGCCATCCTGGTCTACAACGTCCCGTTCGCGGTTGCCGCGGCGAGGGCGCGCGCGGCCGAGGAGGACGCCCCCTCGCCCGACCGCATCTACGCCCTGCTGCAGGTGGTCCTCGACTACGCCGCGGTCTTCCTGCTGGTCCACTTCACCGGCGGCGCGGCCAGCCCGCTGATCTTCTTCTTCCTGTTCCACGTCGTCTTCGCCGCCATCCTCTTCCGGGCCTCGACCGCCTACCTCTTCGCCGGCGTGGCCGCGGGCGGCATGGTCCTGCTCGCCGTGGCCGAGGGCCTGGGCTGGACCGACTCGCACCCGCTCCAGTTCCGCGGCCTGACCGCCGGCCTCGTCGACAGCCCGGGCCACGCCGCCGCCCAGCTGACCTTCTTCACCGCCTCCGTCGTCATCGTCGCCGTCGCCGCCACCCAGATCATGGCCTCGCTGCGCCGGCGGGTCATCCGGCTGGCGCAGAGCACGGACGAGATCGCCGCCCTCAACCAGCGCCTGCGGAGCATCTACGACGTGCTGACGGCGCTCGGCTCGGAGAGCGACCTGCGGCGGGTCCTCGACCTGCTGAGCTCGAGCCTGGCCGAGGTGATGCAGGTCCGGGCGGTGTCGGTCAAGCTGCTGAGCGAGGACGGGAAGTCCCTGCGCTACGTCTCCGGTCACGGGCTGCCGCGGGAGTTCCTCGACCAGAACGTGGTCGAGGTCGCCCGCAGCCCGCTCAACCGCCGCATCATCGAGGGCGAGACCCTGGTCACCGGCGAGATCACGCCGGGCAGCTCGTCCCAGGTGCAGCAGGCCCTGGCCATCCTCGGCATCCGCTCCGTCATCCTCGCGCCGCTGACCGTGCACGGCCGCGTGATCGGCATCCTCGGCGCCTACTGCGACCGGCCGAACCGCTTCAGCGAGGCCGACGCCGCCTTCTTCCGCCTCGCGGCAGAGCTGTCGGCGATCGCCATCGACCACGCCCGGCGGCACGCGGCGGTGCAGCAGCTGCTCGACGAGCGCCAGCAGTTCATGTTCCGCGTCGCCCACAACATGCGGGCGCCGCTGGCGGCCGGGGTGAGCCTGCTGCACCTGCTCAGCGACGGCTACGTCGGCCCGCTCGAGCAGCGCCAGGTCGACCACCTCGGGCGGGTCATCCGCCGCCTGCGCGGTCTCGACGCCGGGGTCGGCGAGCTCCTGACCCTGGCCCGGGACCGGGTGGCCGGCGCGGCCACGAGGCGCGAGCCGGTCGACCTCGGCCAGGTCGCCGGCCGGGTCGAGGCCACCTTCCGGCAGCAGGCCGTCGAGCGGCGGCTGGCGCTGCGCGTGGCCGTCTCCCCCGGCCTGCCGCCGGTTGTGGGCGACCCGCACCTGCTCGAGCAGATGCTGGAGAACCTGGTGTCGAACGCCCTCAAGTACACCCCCGCGGGCGGCGAGGTGGAGGTCTCGGTGTCGCCGTCGGCCGCGGGCGGGGTCACCGTGGCGGTCCGCGACACCGGCATCGGCATCCCCAAGGACGAGCAGGGCCGTCTCTTCAGCGAGTTCTTCCGCGCCTCCAACGCGCGCCGCTCCGACGAGCCGGGCACCGGGCTGGGCCTGAGGATCGTCCAGGGCCTGGTCGAGAGGCACGGCGGCCGGGTCGAGGTCGAGAGCGAGGAGGGGCGGGGCACCCTGGTCACGGTCGAGCTGCCCCCGGCCCCCGCCACCGGCCCCCTCCCGGGGTAGGCGTCCTCCCCTCCTCGCCGGCTCGAGCCCCTCCGGCGTCGGCGACAACGCGACGACCCCGGCGCGGTCGGGCGATCGTGCCCCCGTCCTGTCTCCACGGCGGGCCGTTGCGCGGGCCTCGCGAGCCTGGGTCGTCGGCGGACCGTTGGAGGGACCCGGGTCCTCGGGCCGTGGTAGGATGGGCCACGGCGGGGAGGGTGACCGTGGCGAATGTCCTCTGGTACCCGGCGATCTGTTGCGGCGGGGAGACGCACTCCCTCCTGAACGCCGATCAGCCGGACACCCTCCGGGGCATGAGGCTCGCCGGCCTCCGCTTCCTGTGGCACCCCTACCTCCACGACCAGGACCAGCCCGATCTGGCCGAGGCCGTGGCGTCGTGCCTGGCCGGGTCCACCTCCCTCGACCTCCTCGTCGTCGAGGGTGCGGTCGCCCTCTCCTCGGGCGACGGAGCCTCGCAGCGAATCGCCGAGCTGGCCGCCCGGGCGCGGCACGTCCTCGCCGTCGGCACGTGCGCGACCTTCGGCGGGCTGATGACCTGCGGCGACCGGGGCAAGAACGTCGCCGGCCTGCAGTTCCACCGCGATCAGCCCGGCGGGCTGCTGGGCGAGGGGTTCCGGGCGCGGGCCGGGTTGCCGGTGGTCAACGTCCCGGGTTGCCCGGCGCACCCGGACTGGATCACCGGGGCGCTCGTCGACCTCGCGACGGACCGCCTCTGCCTGGCCGACCTCGACCGCTTCAACCGGCCGCGGCTCTACTTCTCCAAGCTCGCCCACCACGGTTGCCCGCGCAACGAGTTCTACGAGTTCAAGTCGTCGGCGGACGAGTACTCGCAGCAGGGCTGCATGTTCGAGAACCTCGGCTGCAAGGGGACGCTGTGCGAGTCGGACTGCAACCTGCGCCTCTGGCTCGGCCGCACCGGCAGCTGCCCGCGCGGCGGCTTCCCGTGCCTCTCCTGCACTTCCCCGCGTTTCCCGGACGGCTTCGTGCCGTTCTTCCAGACGCAGAAGATCGGCGGCGTCCCGACCTCGCTCCCCCTCGACGTCCCCAAGGCGTGGTACGTCGGCATCAGCGGGCTGTCGAAGCTCGCCTGCCCGGAGCGGCTGCGACGGAGCGCGGTGTCGTTCACGGACGACCCGCCGCGGCTGGAGCAACAGGATGGCGAGCGACACGAGTAGGTTCGTGTTCAGCCCCTTCGCCCGCATCGAGGGCGACATCCGCATCGAGGTCGCCGTCGAGGGTGGCCTCGTCACCGAGGCGCGCGCCACCGGCACCTGCTACCGCGGCTTCGAGCCCATGCTCCGAGGGCGCGACCTGAGCGACGCGATGGTGATCACGCCGCGGGTCTGCGGCCAGTGCAGCCTCAGCCACCTCGCCGCCGCCGCCGGCGCGATCGGCTCCCTGAGCGGTGCGGAGCTGCCGCGCAACGCCTTCCTGGCCCGGGCCGTGATGCTCGGCGCCGAGACGATCCTCAACCACCTCACCCACTTCTACCTGTCGTTCGCACCCGATCTGGCGCTCGGGCTGGAGGAGGGGCACCCGGCGACGCGCTTCCGGCCCACGAGCGGCGGCGCCTTCCAGGCAGCGGTCCAGGCGCGGCGGGAGCTCCTCCCCCTGCTGGGGCTCTTCGTCGGCAAGTGGCCGAACAGCCTCGCCATCCAGCCCGGGGGAACGACGCGGATCATGGACCGCGGCGACCTGGTCCGGGCCAGTGGCGTGATGATGGCGCTGCGGGACTTCCTCGAAGCGCGTTTCGTCGGCGACGACCTGTCGTCGTGGCTCGACCTGCGCAGCGAGTCCGACCTCATGGCCTGGCTCGGCGAGCAGTCCCACGCCGACACCGATGTCGGCGTCTTCCTGCGGGAATCGCTGGGGCGCGGTCTCGACCGTCTCGGTCGTTGGCCCGCCGCATTCGTCTCCGGGGGTGGCGTCGAGGTCGAGCGCGGCCGGCGTTGGCTGCGGGACGGCTTCAACGACGGAGCCCGGCACCCGCTGTCCCTCGACCTCGTCAGCGAGCACGTCCGCTACTCCTGGTTCAAGCAGGCTCGGGAAGGCGCCCATCCGGCCCGCAGCCGGACGGTCCCGGCACCCAGTCGCGCCGAGGCTTACAGCTGGACGAAGGCGCCCCGGTACGACGACCGGCCGGCCGAGGCGGGGCCGCTGGCGCGGATGGTGGCGGACGGCGACCCGCTGATTGCCGACCTCATTCGCACCCGCGGCGCGGGAGTGCTCGTGCGCGAGCTGGCGCGGCTGCACGAGATGCTGCGGCTGGCGGCGGCCGTCGGCGAGTGGATCGGTGCCATCCGGCCCGGGGAAGCGTTCCTCGCGGCGGCCGAGCTGCCGCAGTCTGGCGAGGGGGTCGGCATCGTCGAGGCGCCGCGGGGCATGCTCGGCCACTGGGTGAGCGTGAGCGGCGGCAAGATCCGCGAGTACCAGATCGTGACCCCCACGGCCTGGAACTTCTCGCCGCGCGACTCGAGCGGGACGCCGGGCCCGGTCGAGTCGGCGCTGGTCGGCACACGGCACGGGCCCGAGGTCGGCAACCGCGACGCCTCGCTGGTCGTGAAGTCGTTCGACCCCTGCCTGTTCTGCGCGGTGCACTGAAGGGGCACGGCGGGGGACCGATGGCGGCCGAGCCCACGCAGCCCAGCGAGCTCGAGATCCAGGAGGGGATGTGGATCGAGATCATCGAGTGCATGGAGACCATGTACGCCAGGCTGGCCGCGGCCCAGACCGAGATGGAGCAGAAGAACGAGGAGCTGCTGCGGACCAACGAGCTCGTGCGCAACGTCCTGCGCTCGATGATCAACGGCATGCTCGTCGCCGACCGTGACGGCCGGATCACCATCGTCAACGAGGCGGCCGCCGAGATCCTCGGGCTCGACGTGGAGGAGCTCGTCGGCCGGCCCCTGTCACAGCTCTTCGCGCCCGGCATCCCGAACGGGCTCTTCCCCGGGTCGCCGTGCTGGGACACGCTGTCCGAGACCGGGGCGATGGTCGACGTCGAGACCGAGATCCTGAACGGTGACGGGCGCCCGATTCCGGTCAGCGTGAACGCCTCGATCATCCGCAACCGCGAGGGCGACATGGACGGCGCGCTGCTCGTCGCCAGCGACCTGCGACCGCTGCAGAGGGCGCTCAGCCGAGCGCGCGCCGAGGCGGAGGAGACCGAGAGGGCGTACCGGGAGCTCAAGGCCATGCAGGCCATGCTCGTCCAGGCCGAGAAGATGTCCTCGCTCGGGCGCATGGCGGCCGGGGTGGCGCACGAGATCAACAACCCCCTCGGGGCGATCCTGGTGTACAGCCACCTGCTGCTCGAGGAGACGCCCGCGGCGACCCGCCACCACGACCTGCTGGAGAAGATCATCCGCGAGACCACGCGCTGCAAGGACATCGTCCAGGAGCTGCTGGGCTTCTCGCGGGCTGAACATGGGCGCCGCTCGGTGGTCGACCTGAGCCGGGTGGTGCGGGCCGCGGTCGACCTCGCCCGCCCGCAGCCCCTCTTCACCGACGTCACGCGGGCGCTCGAGCTGGCCGCGCGGCCCCTGCCGGTCGAGGTCGAGCAGGGGCTCATGCAGCAGGCGTTCATGGACATCCTCGTCAACGCTGCCGAGGCGATGGACGGCAAGGGCCGGGTCGAGATCCGGACCTGGGGCGACGACCAGCGCCGGACCGCGTTCGTGAGCTTCACCGACAGCGGGCCGGGGATTCCGGAGGAGCACCTGAGCCAGCTGTTCGAGCCCTTCTTCACGACCAAGGAGGGAGGGCAGGGCACCGGCCTCGGGCTGTCCATCGCCTTCCACATCGTCCAGCAGCACGGCGGGACGATCGAGGTCTGCTCCCGCCCCGGGGAGGGAGCCGTGTTCACGGTCTCGATCCCGCTCCACGGCGATGGCGAGGCCCGCCCATGACCGCCGCGGCGACCATCCTCGTCGTCGACGACGACAGCGCCATGCTGGACGCCTGCGTGGAGTCCCTCGCCGGGCGGGGCTACGAGGTGGCCACGGCCGCAAGCGGGAGTGCGGCGGTCGAGATCCTCGGGCGGCGGGTCTTCGACCTCGTCGTCGCCGACGTGCGGATGCCGACCCCGGGGGGGCTCGAGATCCTGGCCTGGCTGCGCACCGAGGCGCCGGGCTTGCCGGTGATCGTCATCACCGGCTACGCCACCGTCGAGATGGCGGTCGAGGCGATGAAGACCGGCGCCGCCGACTTCCTGGCCAAGCCGTTCACCCCCGACGCACTGCGGCTGGCGGTGGAGCGCTGCCTGCGCGCCCATCGGTTGGCGGTGGAGAACGAGATACTCAAGGGGGAGGTGGCGACCCGCGGCGGGCACCGGGCGTTCGTCGGCTCGAGCGAGCCGATCCAGCGCATCCGCGACCTCGTCGCCCGGGTCGGGCCGACCGACAGCACGGTGCTCGTCACCGGCGAGTCCGGCACCGGCAAGGAGGTCGTGGCGCGCTGGGTGTGGGAAAACAGCCTGCGCCGGGAGCGGCCCTTCGTCGTGGTGGACTGCGGCGCCCTGGTGGGCACGCTGTTCGAGAGCGAGCTGTTCGGCCACATGAAGGGCTCGTTCACCAGCGCGACCAGCACCAAGCACGGTCGTCTGGAGCTCGCGAGCTCGGGGACGGTCTTCTTCGACGAGATCGGCAACGTCAGCACCGACATCCAGGCCAAGCTGCTGCGGGTGATCCAGGAGCGCGAGATCACCCGGGTCGGGAGCACGCGGGTCATCCCGGTCGACGTCAGGATCATCGCCGCGACCAGCCGGAACCTGCTGGACGAGATCCGCGCCGGGCGCTTCCGCGAGGACCTCTTCTACCGCCTGTGCGTGGTGCCGATCATCATCCCACCCCTGCGGCAGCGCGCCGCGGACATCCCGCTCCTCGCCGCGCACTTCCTCGAGCTCTCCAACCGCAAGTGCCACAAGCGCGTTCGCGGGTTCTCCGCGGCCGCGCTGGCAGCGCTCGCTGAGCACAGCTGGCCGGGCAACGTGCGCGAGCTCGAGAACATCGTCGAGCGGGCGGTGGTCCTCGCCGACGGGGATGTCATCGAGGCCCGGGACCTGCTCCTGCTCGGTGTCGCCGGCGCCTTCGAGCCGCCGACCCCCGGCGCCAGCCGCGGTCTCAGGGAGGTGGAGCGGGAGCACGTCCGGCGGGTGCTGAGGGCGTGCGGAGGCAACCGCAGCGCCGCGGCGCGGGTGCTCGGCATCGACCGCAAGACGTTGTGGCGGAAGATGCGCTCCGACGACTGAGCACCGGCGGCAGGCGTGCGCCCGCGCCAGTGCACCACTCTGGGGCGTTTCGCCCCACATACTGACGGCGAAACGCCTCAATCCGACCCGCGCGCCGCCCGGGCCGCGGCCTCCCGGAAATCGGCCGCGCCCGGCGGACACCGCCGCCGGCTCGACGCCGGCCGTCCCGGCCGCGCCGCAGACGACGTCGCGGGACAGCGGGCACGGATCCTGCTGGGAGAGTGGTCGTCGCACCGGGGGTGGCGCGAGGGTCGCCGCGTGGTGCGGCATCATGGCGAGGGAGAGGGGGAAGGAGGGGCGGCAGAGGGCATGACAGTGGCAGGCAACCCGACGACCCGCCCCGAGCTCTCCGACGAGCTCCAGCTGCGCCGGCGGGTGATCCGCCAGGAGCTCCTCTACCGGGCCCTCTGGTTCGTCAGACTGCGCTGGTGGGTACCGTTGGCGATTGCCGCGTCGGCCGGCGTCGCGCGCCTGGTCGGGCTCGAGACCCCGGTCACCCCGATCCTGGCCGTGGCGGCCCTCGTCGGGCTGTACAACTCCGCGTTCCACCTCCTGCGGCGCCACGTCGAGACCGATCCCGACACGAGGGGGGCGGTGGTCCAGAGCTTCACCGTGTGCCAGATGGGGCTCGACTACGTGGCCATGTTCCTGCTCATCCACTACACCGGCGGGGTGGCCAGCCCCCTGGCCTTCTTCGCGATCTTCCACGTGGTCTTCGCCGCGCTGCTCCTCCCCCGCCGCTGGGCGCTCGGCTTCGCCTCTCTGGTCGCGGCCGGCATGGTCGTGATCGGCCTCGGCGAGTCGTCGGGGCTGCTGGCCCGCCACCCGCTGGTTCTCCGCGGGCAAGCGCTCGACCTCCCCCACCAGCCATTCCCCCTCGCGGTCACGCTGCTGTGCTACGCCGCCGTGATGCTCATCGCGTCGCTCAGCACCACGGCGGTCGCCGCCATGCTGCGGCAACGCATCGTGGCCCTCTCCGACCTCTCCGAGCAGGTCGTCGAGCTCAACGACAAGCTGAGCGCCCTGCACGACATGACCCAGGCCATCGTGCGCATGCAGCGCCTCGACGACGTCCTGCTGCTCATGACCGGCGAGCTGGCCAGCGCCATCGGCGTCGAGGCGACGTCGGTCGAGCTGCTGAGCGAGGACCGCGCCAGCTTGCTCTGCACCGCCAGCTTCGGGTTGCCCGCCGACCTCGTCGACGGGCGAGTGGTCGAGGTCACCAGGAGCTCGCTCATCCGCCGCATCCTCGACGGGGAGCCGTACGTCACCGGCGACATCGCGAGCAGCGACTCGTTCCAGCTCAGCGCCGAGCTCGCCGGGGCCGGCCTGCGCTCGGCCATGCTGGTCCCGCTCGCGGTCGAGGGCCGGGTCATCGGCATCCTCGGCGCCTACTGCTCCCGGGTCGACTGCTTCCAGCCGGAGCACGTGTCGTTCTTCCGCATGGCGGCCGACCTGGTGGCGATCGCGGTCGAGAACGGCCGCGCCTACCAGGCCGTGGAGGAGCTCGCCCAGGAGCGCTCCCGTTTCATGTTCCGCGTCGCCCACGACCTGCGCTCGCCGCTGGCGGCGATCGTCTCCATGGTTGAGCTCCTGCGCGGGGACTACAAGGGTCAGCTCAACCCCGACCAGGTCGACTGCGTGGCACGGATCGACCGGCGCGCGCGGACCATGCTGGAGATGGTCAACGAGCTGATGACCCTCGCCCGGTGCCGCAGCCGGCGCAGGTCCCTCGACCTGCGGCCGGTCGACGTGGGCGGGCTCGCAGGCCGGGTGACCCGGGCATTCGGGGACGCAGCCAGGCAGAAGAGCCAGCGGCTCGAGGTGTCCGTGGTCCCGGGGACCCCACCGATCCTGGGCGACGAGAAGACCCTCGAGGAGCTCCTGGAGAACCTCGTCTCCAACGCCGTCAAGTACACCCCGGAAGGCGGCCGGATCGCGGTCCGCTTCGCGCCCGAAGGGGCCGACCGGGTGCGGGTCGAGGTGCGCGACTCCGGGATCGGCATTCCCAGGGAGGACCAGGCGCGGCTCTTCACGGAGTTCTTCCGCGCCGAGAACGCGCGCAAGCTGGAGAGCGTCGGCACCGGGCTCGGGCTGGCCATGGTCAAGGAGATGGTCGGGGCGCAGGGCGGCACCGTCGAGGTGGACAGCGAGCCTGGCCGTGGCAGCGTGTTCACGGTGCGGCTGCCGCGGGCCGGGGAGCGGTCCCGGCGCTAGCCGGCAACGGGATCGGACATCCTGACCCTCGAGTCGGGTCCCACGGCACGCCTCGACACGTGGTCGAGGTCCAGGTCGAGGTCCAGGTCCAGGTTGGGCCGCGCAGGACTGCAGCGGTGCGGGCGTCGAGCGGCCCGACGGGAGGCGGGGCACACCGCACCGGCGCCTCGGGCCGTCAACCCCAGATCACGGCGCGCAGGTCGAGCACCTCGACCGTGTCTCCCGGCTCCGCGCCGGTCGGGGGTATGACGGCCACGAAGGCGTCCGGCACCAGCCGCGAGGCCTCCCGGCGCGGCAGCGCCACCATGGCTCCACGGTCGGTCTCGTCCAGCTCGCAGCCGAGGAAGCGGGTCCAGCCCGGGTTCGGGCGGAGGGACGCCCCGAGGGCCGCGCGGAGACCCGGGAAGGGCCGCGGGTCCCGCCCGGCGAGGGCCAGGAGGCCTGGCAGCGCGAGGTGCAGGAGCGCCGCCTCGAAGGAGGGCGGGCCGCCCGGCAGGCAGAAGACCGGCCGGCCCCCGACCATGACGAGGGCGGCAGCCTTGCCCGGCCCCATGCGGACACGGTGGAAGAGGACCGGCCCGCCCAGGTCTGCGGCCGCGCGCACGGTGAGGTCCCGCTCGCTGCCCCAGGCGCCACCGGCCGTGATCAACGCGTCGTTGCGCTCGAGCATCGCGGCGATCGTCTCCCGCAGGCGCTCCGGCGCATCCGGCGCGACCTCGGCCTCCGCCTCCATCCGGAAGCGACGCAGCCACGAGCACGCGAGGACGAGGTTCGACGCGTGGACCTGCCCCGGGCGGAGCGGGCGCCCCGGTGGGACGACCTCGTCGCCGGTCGCCACGACGCCGACCCGCGGCCGGGGCACGACCTCCACCCGATCGTGGCCGGCAGCGGCGAGGAAGGCGAGACGGCCAGGACCGAGGAGGTCGCCCGCTCGCGCCACGACGGCGCCCCGGGCGACGTCGGTCCCCTGGAGCTGGACCTGGTCGCCGGGTCGCGGCGACCAGGTCAGCACGACCGCGCCCGCCTCGGTGGACACGTCCTCCGCGGCCACGACCGCGTCGGCGCCCGGCGGCAGCACCGCCCCGGTCGTGACGCTGGCGGCAGTCCCGGGCTCGACCTCGGCCCGCTCCCGCCCCCCGGCGGTGACTCCTCCGACCACGCGCAGCCGGACCGGAGACTCCGGGCTCGCCCCGGCGCAGTCCGCGGATCGCACGGCGAAGCCGTCCCGGGAGCAGGTGTCGGCCAGGGGCGAGTCGACGCGCGCCTCGAGACCCACGGCCAGGACCCGGTCCACGGCCCCGGAGAGGTCCACCGTCGTTGCCGGCAGGGCTCGCAGGGTGCCGAGCACCAGGGCCAGCGCCTCGTCGAAGCCGACTCGCTCCGTCACGGGCTCGCCTCGCTGACGACCCGGTCCGGCCAGGCCTCCGCGGTGTCGACGTTGGCCAGGTCCGCGGGTCCCCGCGCCTCGAGGGCGGCGACGAGGGCTCCGCCGCTCGCGGCTCGGGTCCGCCTCCGGTCGGGAGGGTGCCACGCGCCGTGGTTCGCCATGCCAGGAGCGTAGCACGGGGATCGCGGGTCGGAATCGAAGTCGTGCTCACCGCCTCGAGCCGCGCCAACGAGTCCGCCGCAGTGGTCGTCATGGGTCATATCGCCACACTCAGAGGGGCATATCGCCCTACTCCAGCCGGCTCGAGGGCGGACGCTGGCCCTCCGCCGGGTGGCCCCGAGCGGACGGCTTCCGGGAGGGGCCCAGGCTCCACGGGCTTTGCGGCGGGCCGGGCGACGCTCGGGGGAGCGTGTGGCACGGAACCTGCTGGGAGGCTGCGCGTCGCACCAGTTGCGGCTCGAGCAGCAGAGCATGACGCGCAGCACCATCCTCATCGTGGCCAGAGAACGGAGCGTGCGCGAGGGGTTCGCAGCGGCCCTCGTCGCCCGGGGATGGCTGGACGTCGAGACCTGCGCGACGGCCGCCGAGGCGGTGGGGATGCTGGTACGCGGGGCCTTCGGGGTGGTCGTCGTCCACGCCGAGGTCGGCGACATGAGCGGCATCCAGGCCGTGCCCGTGCTGCGGGCGGCGGACCGGAACGTGAAGATCGTGTTCGCCACCCCCGAGAGCACGGCGGAGCTCGAGGCGCGGGTCAGGGACGCCGATGTGTTCTACTACTACCTCTACGGCGAGGGAGAGCTCGACGAGCTCGCGGCGGTGGTCGAAGAGGGGGTCGGGCCGCCACGCCTGGTCGCCGCCGGGACCGTGACGGTGCTCGTCGTCGACGACGACCCGGACTTCCGGGAGAGCATGCGGTTGCTCCTCTCGTCGCACGGCTTCCGCGTCGCCTGCAGCGCGACCGCGGGCGAGGGGCTCGACACGGCACGCACGCTGCGGCCGGACGTGGTGCTGCTCGACATCATGATGGAGACCGCGACCGACGGCTGCCTGTTCTCGCGGCAGCTGAGGCAGGATCCCCACCTCAAGCACACCCCGATCCTGGCGGTGTCCGGGGTCCAGAGAGAGGACGTCGCGGCGTTCTCGCCCCGGGCCGTCGAGGAGCTGCTGCCGGTGGACGGGTTCGTGCGCAAGCCGGTGCAGCCAGAGGTTCTGCTGCGGCGCATCGAGCAGCTCTCGCGGGGGGACCGCCAGCCATGACCGCCGGGGGCTCGTCGCCGCGCCAGCTGCCTCGGCCGGGCCGGGTCGTGGGTGGCCCGGAGCTGTCGCGGCGGGGCGACCGGGGCTGCCGCGGCCGGCACACGCGTGCGGCTCGCGGGCCGCAGACGGAGGCGAAATGAAGATCGGTGTCTTCCTCTGCCAGTCGGGTCCCGACTCGGTCAACTACGAGTCGGTGGCCAACTACGCGCGCAACCTGCCCGAGGTCGAGCTGGTCCGGCAGGTTGCGGCTCACCCTCGGCCGGACCCGAGCCGCCTGAGCGAGGAGATCCGCGTTCGGCAACTCGACCGGGTCGTCCTCGCTGCCAGCTCCCCCGGGCGTCTCAAGCCCGCGTTCACCCGGGCCATGGCCCTCGCCGGCCGGGACCCGACCGAGGTCCGGCTGGCCTCGTTTCGCGAGCACGGCGGCGGCGGCTCCAACCTCACGGAGCGGGCCAAGGCCATCGTCGCCTGCGCCTCCCGCGGCGTCCCCTTCAGCCTCGCGGCCGCGAGCGAGCTCGTGCCCGTGAACCGCGCCACGCTGGTCGTCGGCGGCGGGGTAGGCGGCATCCAGGCGGCGCTCGAGATCGCCGACGCCGGGGAGAAGGTCTACCTCGTGGAGCGGTCGGGCACCATCGGCGGCCACATGGCGATGTTCGACAAGACCTTCCCCACCCTCGACTGCGCCGCGTGCATCCTGACCCCGAAGATGGTCGCGGTCGGCCAGCACGAGTCGATCGAGCTCATGACCTACTGCGAGGTCCAGCACATCAGCGGCGAGCCCGGGGCGTACAGGGTCACGATCCTGAAGAAGGCCCGGCGGGTGGACCTCAAGGCGTGCGTGTCGTGCGGCGTCTGCGCCGAGGTGTGCCCGACCAGGGTCCCTTCCGAGTTCGACTGCGGCATCGCCGAGCGACGGGCGGTGTACATGCCGTTCCCCCAGGCCGTCCCCAACGTCTACCTCGTCGACGAGGCGAGCTGCACCTACGTCCAGAGCGAGGGCAAGAGGTGCGGCGCGTGCGCCAAGAAGTGCCCCAAGAGCTGCATCGACCTCGACCAGCAGGACGAGACGGTCGAGATCGAGGTCGGCAACATCGTCCTCGCCACCGGCTACGACATGCTCGGCGCGAGGGCGATCGAGGGGTTCGGCTACGGGAAGCTCCCAAACGTCCTGACCTCGCTCGAGTTCGAGCGGCTGACCAACGCCTCTGGCCCGACCGGCGGCCGCATCGTCACGAAGACCAAGCAGTACAACAAGCGACGCAAGACCGACGAGTGGGTGCTGTCGGCGGACGGGGAGCCGCCCAAGGCGGTGGCGATCATCCACTGCGTCGGCTCCCGCGACGCGAGGTACAACTCCTACTGCTCCCGCGTCTGCTGCATGTACTCCCTCAAGTTCGCGCACCTCGTCAAGGAGAAGATCGAGGGGGCGCCCTGCTACGAGTTCTACATCGACATGCGCGCGTTCGGCAAGGGTTACGAGGAGTTCGCCGAGCGCATCAAGGCGGAAGGGACCTTCGTCGTGCGGGGCCGGACCGCCACCGTCACCGAGCGGGACGGCCAGATGGTCGTCAAGGGCGAGGACATGCTGCACGACAGCGTCGTCGAGTTCCCGGTCGACATGGTCATTCTCGCGGTCGGGCTGGTGCCCGCCGCCGGGACTCGGGAGCTGGCACAGATGCTGCGCGTGCCAGTGGACTGCGACGGCTGGTTCCAGGAGCTCAACTACAACGGCGACCCGACCGAGACCGAGCGTGGGGGCGTCTTCGTCGCCGGGGCGTGCCACGCGCCCAAGGACATCCCGGACACCGTGGCCCAGGCGTCGGCGGTCGCCGCCGGAGTGCTGAAGAGCATCTCGCGGGGCAAGACCGTCAGCAGTCGGGCCGATCTCAACCTGTCAACCGTCGAGGCGCGCGCCCGGAGCCTCCGGCTGGCCTGAGGCGAGGTGGTGAACATGGCGATCCGAGTCAACCCGAAGCTGATCGAAGAGATCGAGCGGTACGGCGCCGAGGACGTCAGCAAGTGCTACCACTGCGGCAACTGCTCCGCCGTGTGCCCGCACTCGAAGGACCCCTTCGTGTTCCCGCGGCGCAGCATGCGGACCCTGCAGATGGGGTTCGAGACCAAGCTCAGGGGCTCGCTCGAGCCGTGGCTCTGCTACTACTGCGGGCAGTGCTCGGAGCAGTGCCCGCGGGAGGCGGAGCCGGGCGAGACGATGATGAGCCTCCGGCGCTGGCTCACGTCGCGCTATGACTTCACCGGCATCTCGCGCCTCTTCTACCGCTCGTGGAGGGCCGAGGTCGTCGTCATCGTCGCCATGGCGATCCTGACCGGGCTCGGCTTCATGCTCTACGGGCTCTCGAGCGGCGACATCAACACCTACGACGGTGAGACCGCCTTCCTGTCGAGCTCCGCCGTCCACCTCTTCGACTGGTCGATGGCGGCGGTGCTGACGCTGCTCCTCCTGGTCAACAGCGCCCGGATGTGGTGGTTCACCGTCGGCAGCCGCTCCGACATCCGGGTCCCGATCCTCTCCTACCTGAAGGGGATCGTGACCCTGCCGTTCCACTTCTTCACGCAGAGGCGATACGCGCAGTGCGGGGAAAAGGGGCCGTGGCTGGTCCACCTCGCCCTCATGCTGAGCTACGTGGTGATGTTCACGCTCATCATGTTCTTCCTCCACGAGGTCCAGGCCGGCCCCGAGATCAACTGGAAGGTGCACGCCTTCGGCTACCTGGCGAGCTTCGGCCTCATCGGTGCGACGGTGGTCATGCTGCGCGGCCGGGTGAAGAAGGCCCGCCCGGGCACCAAGCACTCCCACGAGTCGGACTGGGTGTTCCTCGTCCTCCTGCTCTACGTGGGCACCACCGGCGTCGTGCAGCACGTGCTGCACCGCACCGGGTTCGACCTCGCGGCCAACCTCACGTACGTCGCCCACATGATGGGGGTGGTGCCGATGCTCGTCCTCGAGGTGCCGTTCGGCAAGTGGTCCCACCTCGCGTATCGGCCGCTGGCGATGTTCTTCTCGGAGCTCGTGGCGGACGGACTCCGGGCGAAGGCGCGCGCCGCGGAGCAGGTCGGGGTCGCGAGCCCACAACCTGCCAGGAGCTGGTAGGGAGCCGCGGGAGATGACCATGGAAGAGCTTCGAATCGGCGTCTACGTCTGCAACTGCGGGACGAACATCGCCAAGGTGGTCGACTGCGACGCGGTGGTCGAGATGGCGGCGAAGCTGCCTGGGGTCGTCGTCGCCCGGAGCTACAAGTACATGTGCTCCACCCCCGGGCAGGAGATGATCGTCGAGGACATCAGGGAGCAGAAGCTCAACCGCGTCGTGGTGGCCGCGTGCAGCCCGCGGATGCACGAGCGCACCTTCCGGAAGGCGCTGCAGACGGCGGGCCTGAACCAGTACTTCTTCGAGATGGCGAACATCCGGGAGCAGTGCAGCTGGGTTCACGAAGACTCCGAGGCCACCACGCGCAAGGCCGAGGCGCTGACCCGTGGGGCGGTGTTCCGGGTCGCGTGCCACCAGCCCCTGGACAAGCTCTCGGTCGACATGTGCTCGAGCACGCTCGTCATCGGCGGCGGCATCGCCGGCATGACGACCGCCCTCGAGCTCGCCGAGGCCGGCCACCCGGTTCATCTCGTCGAGAAGACCGAGCGTCTGGGCGGCAACCTGGCACGTGTCGACCTCACCGCACCGTTCCTCGACTCTGCGACTGACCTGCTGACCGACCGCATCACGCGGGTCCGCGAGAACCGCGCCGTCACCGTGCACCTCTCCTCCGAGGTGAGGGAGCTGGCCGGCTTCGTCGGCAACTTCGAGGCCGCGATCGGCCCCGCAGGCGACGGGGGAAACGGCTCGTCGCCGACCCAGCGGGTCAGCGTCGGCAGCGTCGTCGTCTGCACCGGGTACCGGGAGTTCGACGCTTCCCGGATCACCCACTACGGCTACGGCAAGCTGCCCAACGTCGTCACCTCGTTCGAGCTCGAGGCGATGCTCAGGGCCGGGCGGATCGAGACCAGGGACGGCCGGGCGCCGCAGTACGTCGCCATCGTGCACTGCGTGGGGTCGCGGAGCCGGGAGTTCCACGGCTACTGCTCGCGGGTCTGCTGCATGACCGCCCTCAAGTACGCCCACGAGATCAAGTCCGCGCTCCCCAGGGCCTACGTCAGCGACCTCTACATCGACATGCACGCCTTCGGCAAGGGGCACGAGGAGTTCTACCGGCAGAGCTCCGAGGCCAAGACGCTGTTCCTGATGTACGACAAGAACGACCACCCGGTGATCAAGCGGGCCGGGCCCAAGGACGGCTGCGACATGCTGATCGAGGTTCACGAGAGGCTCTCCGGCGAGGTCATCGAGATCCCGGCGGACATGGTGATCCTGATGGTCGGCATGGAGGCACGACCGGACGCCGCCCACGTCGCCCACCTCGTGAACATCAGCCAGGACAAGGAGGGCTGGTTCATCGAGAGCCACCCCAAGCTCGACCCGGTGGCGACGACGACCGAGGGCGTGTACATCGCCGGCACCTGCGCCGCGCCCAAGGACATCCCGGACACCGTCGCCCAGGCGCGGGCCTGCGCGGCCCGCATCCTGGCCAAGATCGCCCGCGAGAGGATCGAGATCGACGCCGTCTTCGCCGAGGTGGACGAGGAGCACTGCTCCGGGTGCCGGGCGTGCAACGACCTGTGCCCGTACTCGGCGATCGAGTTCGACGAGAAGACGCGCCGGAGCCGCGTCAACAGCGCGCTGTGCAAGGCGTGCGGCTCGTGCGTGGCGGCTTGCCCGTCGGGCGTGATCACGGCCCGGCACTTCTCCGATCGGCAGATCCTGGCCCAGATCGAAGGGATGCTCTCATGAGCTTCGAACCGAGGATCGTCGCCTTCCTCTGCAACTGGTGCTCGTACACCGGCGCCGACCTGGCCGGCACCAGCCGGATGCACTACTCGCCGAACGTCCTCTCCATCAGGGTGAACTGCTCCGGCAGGGTCAGCCCCCTGATGGTGATGTCCGCCCTGACCAAGGGCGCGGACGCGGTGCTGGTCTGCGGCTGCCACATCGGCGACTGCCACTACGTGACCGGCAACTGGCAGACCGAGAAGCGGATCCCGCTGCTGAAGAAGGGGCTGGAGGCCCTCGGCGTCGACCCTCGCCGGGTGCGCCTGGAGTGGGTGTCCGCCTCGGAAGGGGCGCGCTTCGTCGAGGTCGTCGAGGACTTCATCGCGGAGATCAAGCGGCTGGGCCCGAACCCCCTCAAGGGAGTGAGTCATGATCGAAGAGCTGCGTGCGCACTGTAAGGAGCTCCTGGCCGAGCAGCGGCTGGACTCCATCTACGGCCTGGGAGCGAGCGGCGGAGCTCACGTCCCCCGCTTCTTCTCCACCGTCGACGAGCTCGACGACCTCGTCCTGGCGGGCAAGCAGCGGCTCGTCTTCACCTGCCGGCCGAGCGACAGGAACGCCATCGCCCTGGTGCAGGGGCAACGGCCCGGGCTGCGGCTCGGGATCGTCGCCAGGGGCTGCGACGAACGAGCGGTCATCGAGCTGGCGAAGCTGTCGCAGCTGAGGCTGGAGGGGATCGAGATCATCGGCGTCGCCTGCGACCGCACCCAGGCCGAGGAGTGCCGTTGCAGTCAGCCGTACCCGCGCGAGCCGAGGTTCGGGGAGAAGCTCGGGGAGACCCTCGAGGACCCGGCCGTGGAGAGGTTCAAGAAGATGGGGCGGGAGGAGCGCCTGGCGTTCTGGGAGCACCACCTCGGCAAGTGCATCAAGTGCTACGGCTGCAGGAATGCCTGCCCGCTGTGCTTCTGCAGGGAGTGCCAGATGGAGCGCGACCTGTTCGTGACCAGGGGAGCGCTGCCGCCGGACTTCCCCCTGTTCCACTTCGTCCACATGATGCACCTCGCGGACCGGTGCGTCGACTGCGGGGCCTGCGAGGACGCCTGCCCGATGGACATCCCGCTCCGCCTGCTCAAGAAGGTCATGCGGGGAGCGGTCGAGGACCTGTTCGGCTACCGTCCGGGCGTCGACCCGACGCGCGGCTCACCGTTCGCGGACATCGCCCGAGGGGAGGCGACCCATGGCGTATGAGAGCGTGTTCTCGGTCTGCCCGTACTGCGGGACCGGCTGCGGCTTCAACCTCCAGGTCCACGACGGTCAGCTCGTCGGGGTGAGGCCCGCGCCGAACCACCCCGCGAGCCAGGGCAAGCTCTGCATCAAGGGCTGGCACGCGAACGAGTTCGTCACGGCCAGGGACCGCCTCACCACGCCGCTCGTCCGGCGAGACGGCGAGCTCCGGTCGGCCTCGTGGCAGGAGGCAGTGACGCTGGTCGCCCAGCAGCTGAAGGCGGCGAGCCCGGACCGCGTGGCGGCCCTCTCCTCGGCGAAGTGCACCAACGAGGAGAACTTCCTGATGCAGAAGCTGGTCCGGTCGGTCCTGGGCTCGAACAACGTCGACCACTGCGCCCGACTTTGACACAGCGTCACGGTGGCCGGTCTGGCCGCCACGTTCGGCTCGGGCGCGATGACCAACTCGATCCGGGAGATCGAGGACGCCGGCTGCGTCTTCGTGATCGGGTCCAACACCATCGAGCAGCACCCCCTGGTCGCGCGCTACGTCATGCGAGCCAAGGAGAAGGGCGCGAAGCTCATCGTCTCCGACATCCGCCAGGTGCCGCTGACGCGGTTCGCAGACCTCCACCTCAAGCAGCGGCCCGGCACCAACGTCGCCCTCGCCAACGGGATGATGCACGTCATCCTCGCCGAGGGCCTCGAGGACCGCGAGTTCATCGCCGAGCGGACCGAGGGCTTCGAGGCGCTGGAGGCCGTCGTCCGGGGCTACACGCCGGAGAGAGTCGAGCAGATCACCGGCGTTCCGGCGGAGCACATCGTCGAGGCGGCCCGGATGTACGCCAACGCCGACACCGGGACGATCCTGTACGCGATGGGGATCACGCAGCACTCGACCGGCACCGACAACGTCAAGAGCCTCGCCAACCTGGCCATGATCACCGGCAACGTCGGCCGCCCCTCGACCGGCGTCAACCCCTTGCGGGGTCAGAACAACGTCCAGGGCGCCTGCGACATGGGGGCGCTGCCCAACGTCTACTCGGGCTACCAGGCGGTCACGGACGAGGCGAGTCGCAAGAAGTTCGAGGACGCGTGGCAGGCGACGCTGCCGGGCAAGCCCGGGTTGACGCTGTCGGACATGATGAGCGAGGCAGCCAAGGGCAACCTCAAGGCCATGTACATCATGGGCGAGAACCCGATGCTCGCCGACCCGGACCTGACCCACGTGCGCACGGCGCTCGAGCAGCTCGAGTTCCTCGTCGTCCAGGACATCTTCCTGACCGAGACCGCCGAGCTGGCCCACGTGGTGCTCCCGGCTGCGGCGTTCGCCGAGAAGGACGGGACGGTGACCTCGACGGAGCGGCGGGTCCAGCTGATGCACAAGGCGGTCGAGCCCGTCGGCGACAGCAGGGCGGACTGGCAGATCATCTCTGCCATCGCCAGGGCCGCAGGGTCGAGCCAGTTCGAGTACCGGTCGGCCGAGGAGATCATGGAGGAGATCGCGAGGCTCACGCCCAGCTACGGGGGCATCACCTACGAGCGCCTGGGCACCGAGGGGCTCCAGTGGCCCTGCCCGAGCCACGATCACCCCGGCACCCCCTACCTGCACAAGGGCAAGTTCACCCGCGGCAAGGGCCAGCTCATGGCCATCGAGTACAAGGCTTCGGCCGAGCTGCCCGACGCGGAGTACCCCCTCCTGCTGACCACCGGCCGGACCATGTTCCACTTCCACACCGGGACGATGACGCGGCGGACCGCGATCCTGAACCAGGAGGTGCCGACCGGCTGGGTGGAGGTCAACCCCCAGGACGCCGCGGCCTCAGGGGTCGAGAACGGGGAGACGGTCGTCGTCGCGAGCCGCCGCGGGTCGGTCAAGGTGACCGCCCGGGTGACCGGCAGGATCGGCGCCGGGGTGGTGTTCATGCCCTTCCACTTCGCCGAGTGTGCGGCGAACCTCCTCACCAACCCGGCCCTCGACCCGACCGGCAAGATCCCGGAGCTCAAGGCGTGTGCCTGTCGCCTGCGCAAGCTGCCGGCCGCCGCCGGTCTGCGCGGGGCCGTCTGACCCCGGCGACCGCGATGGCGAGCCCAGATCGACCCGTGCCGCCCGCCGCGAGGCGCGGGCGGGACCACGCCCCGGCCGCCGGTGGCGCTCCACCCGCTGGCCGGATCCCCTCGCGGAGGTGGTCATGAACCCTGACCCGGCGTCCGACGCGGCCGTTGCCCACGAAACAGAGGCCCTGCGCAGGTACGGGCTGCGCTGGGCGGTGCTGGCCGCCTGGCGCGACGCCCTCGAGCTGCGCCACGTGGTCATCCCGCCCGAGACCGACCGGGCGCTGGAGAAGGCGCGCATCAAGCTCGCCTCGGGCTGCTTCTCGGTCTGCGACATCGGCTGCGAGCTGAGCGCGGTCGAGGGCGCCCTCACCTCGGCCGACGCCTCCAGCCACCACAACTGGGTGGAGTTCTGGGTCGACGTGCTGGCGCAGGCGATGACCGGCGGCCCGGAGACGTCTCGCATCCTCCGCATCCCGGCGGTGAAGACCCGCTACGAGAGCTGCGGCATCAAGGGCTGCTCCTGCGCCAGCTGAGGCCGGGCGCGCGGTCGGCCCCGCAGCGGGCCGAGCCGCTGACGGCGCGCCAGCCCTGGCCGCCGGCCGGGTCCTGCCCGCGCCCGCCCTCCCGAGCGGTTCTCGACGACTCGGTGCGACCCGGCTACACTCCACCCCCGGGAAGCGCCAGGTGCGGGTCGCAGGCGTGATCGGCGTCGTACTCGCGGGGGGCAGGAGCCGCCGCTTCGGGCGCGTCAAGAGCCTCGAGCTGCTCGCCGGCGAGCGCCTGATCGACCGCCAGATCCGCACCCTGCGGGCGGTCTTCGCCGAGGTCGTGGTCATTGCCAACGACGCCGACCCATCCCTGGCCGCGGACGTGACGGTGTGCCCGGACCTGGTCCCGGGACGCGGGCCGCTCGCGGGTCTCCACGCCGCTCTCGTCCACGGGGCTGGCGCGAGCGTGTTCGTGACCGCCTGCGACATGCCGTTCGTCCAGCTCCCCCTCGTCCGGCGCCTGGTCGAGCTGGCGGCGGGGGTCGACGTCGCCGTCCCTCGCCGTGGCCACCTGGTGGAGCCCCTCCTGGGGGTCTACTCGCCGGCCTGCCTGCCCCACGTCCAGCGCATGCTCGAGGCGGGCGAGCTGCGGGTGGTCGGTTTCTTCCCGCTGGTGAGGACGGCCTACATCGAAACCGAGGAGATCCGGCGCCTCGACCCCCACGGGCTGTCGTTCTTCAACGTCAACACCCCCGAGGACATGGCCCGCGCCCGCGAGATGCTGGCGCGGTCTGGCGCCGCTGGCGACGGCGGTTGACCCGGGCAGGGAACGGCGCCTCGCGGTCCGACGCCGTGCCGGGGGGGCCGAGGTCGGACCGCGGCTCGCACTTCGCCGGGCGCCAGCCGCGCGGGGCGCCTCGGCGACCGGTCGACGTGCGGTGCCTACCGGACACGCCCCGGGTGGGTGAAGACGACGGCGTGGGTCGCCCGGACGAAGGCGCACAGGGTGATGCCGCAGTGGTCCGCCACCTCGACGGCGAGGGAGGTCGGTCCGGAGATGGCGCAGATGAGCTCGACCCCGGCGCGGGCGCACTTGCCCACCATCTCGAGGCTGACCCGACCCGACAGCACCGCCGCGCAGCCGGCTGGCGAGCGGCCGGCCAGCAGGCAGAGACCGATCGCCTTGTCGAGGGCGTTGTGACGGCCGGCATCCTCGGCAGTGGCGAGCGGCTCGCCCGAGGCGTCGAAGATCCCGGCGGCGTGGGTCGCGTGGCACGCGTCGTACAGGGCCTGTCGGCGACGCAACGCCCGGGTCGACCGCCGCAGGAACGCCGCCTCGACCTCGAGCGTGCTCCCCACCCGCGGCAGGGCGGCGACCTTGGCGGGGAGCTGCTCCGCACCGCACAGGCCGCACGAGGAGACGATCAGCAGGTTGCGACCCGGGTCGGCAATCCGCGGCACCTGGCCCTTGAGACGGACCCTGACGACCATCGGGTCGTCGGCGCAGGCCGCCAGGGCAGCCACCTCGTCGAGGCTGTCGACCACCCCCTCGGTGAGCAGGAAGCCGGCGACCAGGGCCTCGAGGTCGGTCGGGGTGCACAGCAGGGTGTAGGACTCCACCCGTTCGACGTCGACCACCAGTGCCGCCTCGCGCATGACCTGCACGGTCCCGTCCGACGGCGAGGTCGAGCGGCCGACGGTGGTGACGCGCCGGGCGGCGACGGTGATGAGGGGATCGGGGCGAGATCTCGGGTGACTCAACGAGGTGGGAGTGTAGCGGCAATCCCATTGCGGGTCGAGCGGGCGCCGGTCGGTCGGCCTGCACCCCGCCTCCAGCCGGGTGCAGGCCGGCGGGTGCGGGGGATCACTCCCGCGGCGCCGGCCGCAACCGCGGCCGGCACAGCTCGGTGACCAGCGCGAAGTCGCAGCCGGCGCACGACTGACGGACGCGGAGCAGGTGGCACTTGACCCCGGACCCGGTCGTCACCTCGACCGCGACCGCCCCGCCGCAGGCGCAGCGCTCCCGGACCACGGCGTCGAGCGCGAAGCCGTCGTGGACGAGGCTGCGGACGACGAAGCGGTGGAAGCCGTCGGCGCGGACCGCCCGCAGGAAGGCGCGAAAGAAGCGCCCGGAGGCGCGGGCCCGGGGAGCCGCCAGTCGGCGCGCCGCCACCGTCCACATCGCGGCCTCGGCGTGGCGGGCGTAGGTCAATTCGACCCCGACCTCGGCCAACAGGCGGGGGCCGACCCCGATCCCGCGCAGTCCCTGCTTGACGAAGAAGACCGCCGCCCCGGGCAGGCCGAGCTTGTCGAGGTTGTCCGCGTCCTCGACCAGCCGGGTCGAGAGAGGCGGCGTCACCTCCTCCCGGTAGAGGGCGCGGATGGTGGTCGCCACCCTCGCCGCCAGCAGCCCGTCGAAACCGGAGGAACCGAGGAGCTGCCTCGCAACCTCCGCCGAGCGTTCCTCCTCGGCGACCCGGTTGCACGGGTCGCTCAGGCGGTCGAGCTTGCCGGCGTCGTGGAGGAGGGCGGCCAGGTAGGACTCCTCGACGTCGGCTCCTGGCGTGGCGCGGGCCAGGCGCAGGGCGAGATGGGCCACGCGCAGCGAGTGCTCGAACAGGGTCGGCTCGGCCTCCGGCCGCGGCAGGCGCGCCTCCTCGGCGGCAAGCCGCTCGCGGAGCGCAAGGCGGAGACCGTGCAGTCGCTCCGGCGGCAGGGCGAGGGCCGAACGCGGCTGTCGCGCCGGCGCATGCGTGGTCGCCCCCATCAGCTCTCTCCGGGTCCTGGCGCGGCTCGCCTCCGCCCGACACCCATGACGTTCACCGGACGCACCCGCGCGGGTCCTCCTCCCCCCCGGATCTCAGGCCCGCGCCGCCGCGGCGCGAAGCGCCCCGCCAGGGCCGGCGCAGGGCTCCCTGTCCCGCGCCGATGCCGAGCGCACGGGCCGCGCCGGTCGACCGACCGGCGCGGCCCCGCATTCCCGGGGGCGGGACGGGCCTGTCGCTACGCCGCCGCGGCCTGCTTCGGCGCCGGCCGGCGGTAGGCGAGGGCGAGCACCAGGCCGACCGCCAGCAGGCCGGCCGCGACGTACAGCGCCTGCTGCTTCTTGAACTGGGCGAAGACCAGCGGGCCGACCACGCCGGCCGCGCCCCAGGCGGTGAGCATGGTGCCGTAGACCCGGCCGATGCAAGCCGGGCCGAAGCTGTCGGCGGCGAAGGCCGGCATGGTGGCGAAGCCGCCGCCGTAGCAGGCCAGCAGGTAGCAGGCGATGATCGCGAACAGCGTCGCGCCGGCGACCTGGGGCAGGTAGATGTAGAGCAGGGCCTGGGTGATGAACATGGTCACGAACACTGCCTTGCGGCCGATGCCGTCCGACAGCCAGGCCCAGAACAGGCGGCCGAGGCCGTTGAAGATCGACGAGATGGCGACGATCGTGCCGCCGGCCACGGCCAGCTTGGCGGGGTCAGAGATCGTGGCCTTGAGCACGTCCTGGGCCATGGGCGAGAGCTGCGAGATCAGCCCGATCCCGGCCGAGACGTTGAGGAAGAGCATCCCCCACAGCATCCACCACTGCGGGGTGCGGATCGCCTCGGCCAGGTTGCGCGAGTCGGCCGCGGACACGGTCTTGGTGGGCGGGGTGAAGCCGGCCGGCAGCCAGCCCGCGGGCGGGTTCTTGAACAGCTGGGCGGCGGCGGTGACCGCCACCAGGAAGATGGCGCCCCAGATGAAGAAGGTCGGGGCCACGCCGGAGGCGACCAGCTTGCCGGCCTCGTCCTTGACCTGGTAGCCGTTGATCATCTGTGGCGCGATGCGGCCCATGAAGAAGGCCCCGGCGCCGAAGCCCATCACCGCCAGGCCGGTGACCAGGCCGCGCTTGTCGGGGAACCAGCGGATCAGGGTCGCGATCGGCGTGACGTAGCCGAAGCCGTTGCCGAGGCCGGCGATGAGGCCGAAGCCGAGGTACAGCAGCCACAGGTTGCCGATCTGGTCGGCCAGACCGGCCAGCAGCGTGCCGAGGCCGAACAGGATGCCGCCGATGGTGGCGACGAAGCGCGGCCCCTTCTTGTCCACCAGCATCCCGCCGAAGGCGGCCGAGATGCCGATCATCGCGATGCAGATCGTGAAGGTGATCTGGGTCGGGGTCTCCGCCCAGCCGTGAGTGCCCATCAGCGGCTTCTTGAACACCGACCACGCGTACACGGTCCCCAGGCAGAGCTGCATGACGATGGCGGCGATCGCAATCCACCAGCGCTTCGTCTCGAGTCCCTCGTTTGCCATTCTTGAGTCCCCTCCCCTTCGTCGAACCGTCTGAGATGAGCCCGCCCCGCAGCGAGGCGGGCCCGGCCCTACTCCTGCCGCTGGCTCGCGGCCAGCAGCTTCTCGACCTGGCGCAACAGCTCGGCCGGCGTGATCGGCTTGCTCACCAGCGCCGCCACCGGCAGGGTGCTGGTGTCGAACACCTGCTCGGCCGCGTCGGCGATGGAGGACAGCATGATCACCGGCAGGCCGGGGTGCTCACGGCCGAGCTCGAGCGCCATCTCGAAGCCGGCGTCGGCCGCCTCCATCATGACGTCGAGCACGACCAGGTCGGGTCGCTCCGCCGCGACGTGCTGCCGGCCCGCGGCCGCGCTCGTGGCCGACGCCACGCGGTAGCCGGCCGCCTCGAGGATCGTGCGACAGAACTCCTGGATGTCCGGGTCGTCGTCCACTACCAGGATCTTCTTGGGCATGGCGCTCTCCTATCGGACCAGGGCCTCGAACTCGGGCCTGAACTTGGTGATCATCGCCTCGATCGGCATGGCGAAGGCGTCGCCCGTCGGGCACAGGGTCGAGCCCTTGATCGTGGCGCACAGGCGCAGCACGTCGTCGACGTCCTCGCTCCGGCCGTGGCCGCGGACCAGCCTCGCCAGCAGCTCCGCCACGGTGTGGGAGCCCTGGCGGCAGGGGGTGCACTGGCCGCACGACTCGTGGGCGTAGAAACGGATGGCACGCAGGGCCACGCGCGGGATGGAGGTGTCCTGGTTCATCACCATGATGCCGCCGGAGCCGAGCATGGTGCCGCGCTTCAGGCAGGAGTCGAAGTCCATCACCAGGCCCGCTGCCTCGGCGGCGGTCAGGATCGGCACCGACAGGCCGCCGACGATCACCGCCTTGAGCTCCCCGTCGACGCCGCCGGCCGCCTCGAGCAGGGTGTCCAGGGTGGTCCCCATCGGGTACTCGTAGGCGCCCGGTCGCCTGACGTGACCCGAGATGCCGAAGATCTTGGGCCCGAAGTTGTTGGTGGTGCCGAACTGCTTGAACGCCGCCGCCCCGTGGCGGACGATGTACGGCACGCAGGCCAGGGTCTCGACGTTGTTGACGATGGTCGGGGCGCCGTAGAGGCCGACGCCGGCCGGGAAGGGCGGCTTCATGCGCGGGTTGCCGCGCTTGCCCTCGAGCGACTCGATGAGCGCCGTCTCCTCGCCGCAGACGTAGGCCCCGGCGCCGAGGTGGACGACGACGTCGAAGTCGACCCCGCTGCCCAGGATGTTCGCCCCCAACAACCCCGCCGCCCGCGCTTCGGCCGCAGCCCGCTCGAGGATCTCGCCGATCCAGGCGAACTCGCCGCGCAGGTAGACGAAGCCGAGGCGGGCGCCGATGGCGTGACCGGCGATGGCCATGCCCTCCAGCAGCAGGTGCGGGTCGTACTCGAGGATCTGCCGGTCCTTGAAGGTGCCCGGCTCGCCCTCGTCGGCGTTGCAGATGAGGTAGACCGGGCCCTGCCGTTCCTTGGGCAGGAAGCCCCACTTCACCCCCATCGGGAAGCCGGCGCCGCCGCGGCCGCGGAGGTTGGAGTCCTTGACCTCGGCCAGGACCGCCTCGGGCGTCCGCTCGAGCGCCAGGCGCAGGGCCTCGTACCCGCCGCCCTGGCGGTAGACGGCCAGCCCCGTCGCGCGCGGGTTGCCGCGGCGGGCGAGGAGCACGTTGCAGGTCGTGGCCCAGTGCCCCTCGACCGGCATGTCCGGCATCGTCCCCGCCCGCAGCGACGCGAGGAGCTGGTCGACGCGGTCGGGGGTCATGCGCTCGTAGTACCGGTCGTTGACCTGGATCACCGGGCAGGTGCCGCAGGAGGCGAGGTCCTCCACCGCCGACAGGGTGAAGAGCCCGTCGCTGGTGGTCTCGCCGACGCCGATGCCGAGGGCGCGCTCGAGGTGAGCCAGGGTCTCCTCGGCCCCGGCCAGCATGGCCGGGACGTTGGTGTCGACCTGCAGGTGAAAGCGCCCGACCGGGCGCAGGTTGTACATCGTGTAGTAGCTCTGGACGCCGAACGCCACCGACACCGGCACACCGACCAGGTCGGCCACCTCCGCCAGCGACGCCCGGTCGACGTGGCCGCCCAGGGCGCGCTGGGCGAGGTGCAGCGCCGGCATGAGCGCCGACCGCCGGTCCGGGTAGCGGGCGGCGACCGCCTCGATCCTGTCGCGAAGCTCCTGCTGCATGGCGTCACTCCCCTGCCGCGCCGCGGGTGACCTTTTCCAGGCGGGCGGCGCACACCTTGTACTCCGGGATCTTGGCAACCGGGTCGAGGGCGTCGTTGGTCAGCTGGTTGGCGGCCGCCTCGGCGAAGTGGAACGGGACGAAGATCGTGCCCGGCGAGACCCGGGCGGTGACGCGCAGGGTGGTCTCGATGCGCCCGCGGCGGGTGGCGACGGCCACGCGGTCGCCGTCGGCCAGGCCCAGCCGGCCGGCGTCGTCCGGGTGCACCTCGACGTGCCCGCCCCTGACCAGCGTGTCGAGGATCGCCGAGCGGCGGGTCATGCTGCCGGTGTGGTAGTGCTCGGCCAGGCGCCCGGTCGACAGCACCATGTCCCACTCGGCGTCCGGCACCTCGGCCGGCGGCTTGAACTCGAGCGGTGTCAGCATGGCCAGGCCGCGCGAGAACTTGCCGCTGTGCAGGAAGCGGGTGCCTGGGTGGTCGGTGGTCGGGCACGGCCACTGCAGGCCGACGTCGCGGATGCGCTCGTAGGTGATGCCGGCGTAGGCGGGGGTCAGGGCCCGGATCTCCTCGAACAGTGCCTCCGGGGTGCGCGGGAACTGACGGCCGAAGAGCTCGGCCAGGTCGGCGATGATCTCGTAGTCCTGGCGGACGCCGGGCGGCGGCTGCACCGCCTGACGGGTCAGCTGCACCCGACGCTCGGTGTTGGACACGGTGCCGGTCTTCTCGGCGAAGCAGGCCCCGGGCAGGACGACGTCGGCGACCAGCGCCGTCTCGGTCGGGAAGATGTCCTGCACCACCAGGAAGTCGAGCCTGGCGAGGCTCTCCGCGACGTGGTGCAGGTTGGGGTCCGAGACCATCGGGTTCTCGCCCATGACGTAGAGGGCGCGGATCTTCTCGCCGCAGGCCGGGATCATCTCGGTCAGGGTCATCCCGGGCCGGTTGGACAGCTCGACGCCCCAGGCCTTGGCGAACTTCTCCACCGCGGCCGGGTTCGACACCGGCTGGTAGCCGGTGAAGAACACCGGCAGGCCGCCCATGTCGCACGCCCCCTGGACGTTGTTCTGGCCCCGCAGGGGGTTGATCCCCGCCCCCTCGATGCCGATGTTGCCGGTCGCGAGCTGGAGGTTGACGCAGGCCTTGACGTTGTCGACGCCGTGCGAGTGCTGGGTGATGCCCATGCAGTAGTAGAGAGCGGCGGGGCGGGCCGAGGCGTACAGCCGGGCGGCGGCGTAGAGCTGCTCCTGCGGCACGCCGGTCAGCTCCTCCACCCGCTGCGGCGTGAACACGGCCAACGACTGGCGGTAGGCGTCGAAGCCCTCGCAGCGCTCCGCCAGGTACTCCTTCGCCTCCAGCCCCTCCTCGAAGATGATGTGCTGCAGGCCCGAGAGCAGGGCGACGTCGGTGCCGTTCCTGAACTGCAGGTGGAGGTCGGCGAACTTGACCAGGTCGATCCGCCGCGGGTCGGCGACGATCAGCCTGGCGCCGTGGTACTTGACCGCCTGCTTCAGCAGCGAGCCGAAGACCGGGTGGTTCCAGGTCGTGTTCGAGCCGATGACCAGGATGACCTTCGCCTTGAGGACCTCCTCCATGCTGTTGGTCATCGCCCCGGAGCCGAGCGTGGTGGCCAGACCGGCCACCGTCGAGCTGTGTCAAAGGCGGGCACAGTGGTCTATGTTGTTGGTCCCGATCACCTCCCGGGCGAACCGCTGGAGGGCGTAGTTCTCCTCGTTGGTGACCTTGGCCGAGCTGAAGAAACCGATCGCGTCGGGGCCGTGGTCGGCCTTCACCTTGCCGAGGCGCTCCCTGACCAGCCCCAGGGCCTCGTCCCAGGTGGCCTCGCGGAGCTCCCCGTCCCGGCGAACGAGGGGGTGACGCAGCCGATCGGGGGAGCCGACGAAGTCGAGGCCGAAGCGCCCCTTGACGCACAGCATGCCCTTGTTCGGCTGCCGCTGCCAGTGCTCCTCGTGGGCCATGGCGAAGACGTAGCGGTTGTCCTTGACGTGGAAGTCGACCTGGCAGCCGACGCCGCAGTACGGGCAGGTGACCTTGGTCGCCGTGGTCTCGTACGGGCGGATCTTCTGCTCGCGCGGCGGGCGGAAGGTCAGGGCCCCGACCGGGCAGAGCTGCACGCACTCCCCGCACAGCACGCACGACGACTTCCCCATCGGCAGGTCGTCGTCGCAGACCACCTTGGCGTGGTGGCCGCGGTAGCCGAAGTCGAGCACCTCGTTGACCGTGTTGTGCTGGCACCCGAGCACGCAGCGGCCGCAGTGGATGCACTTGTCGGGGTCGCGGACGATGCCCTCGGACGACGAGTCGAGCGGCGTCGGGTGGGAGTCGATGACGATGCTCGGCCGCTCGATGCCGAGCTTGTACGCCATTTCCTGCAGCTCGCAGCCGCCGCTCGCCTGGCAGGCGATGCAGTTGTGGTTGCCCTCGGCGAGCAGCAGCTCGACGATCATGCGCCGGGTCTCGAGCACCCGCGGCGTGTCGGTCTGGACCACCATGCCGTCACGCACCGGCAGGGCGCAGGACTCCTTCAGCCCGCGCACCCCCTCGACCTCGACCACGCAGGCGCGACACCGCCCCGCCTTGCCGGTCCGCGGGTGGTAACAGAGCGCCGGGACGTAGATCCCGTTCTGGCGTGCGACGTCGAGCACGGTCTGGCCTGCTTCCGCTTCGAGCTTCCGGCCGTTGATCGTCACCTGCATGGGTCACCTCACCGGTCCCGATTTCGCCGGCATGGTCTCATTGGCGAATTGAGAACGCAAGCCCCCCGAGGGACGTCCGGAACGCCTCCGGCGGGAGTGCGCCGCGGGTCGACCGGTGGCCCCTGCCCGCGTCTCCCAACCCGGCCTGCCCCCTGCTACGATCAGTGCCATGCGCTGCCTTTCACCCCTGAGCGCCATCGTCGCCCTGGCCGCACTCCTCCCTGCCGGCATGGCCTCCCCGGCCGCCGAGCTCGAGCTGCGCTTCCGGGACGGCGACGGCAAGCCGGTGCGGGTCGCGAGGGCCGAGCTGCTGTTGGTGGCGTGGGGGGTGGCGGACCGGTTGCCGCTGTCCGTGGACCATGACGTCCTGAGTCTCGATCTCCTCAGCGACTGGCTCCGCTCGCGCTGGCCCGGCCCCATCTCCAGCCTCGACCGCGCCTACCTGCTGGTGCACGCCGACGGCTTCGCCCCGCTCCGGTCGGAGCCCTTCCCGTGGCTCGGCAGCCGCGGCGACAGTCACGGGCCTCGGGTCGAGAGCACCACGGTCGACTTCCGCCAGGGCCGCTCCGCCACCCTGCGCGAGGGGGACCGCGCCAGCCTCGAGGTGACGCTGCGGCGCCCGCTGCCGAAGGCCCTGCGGCTGGTCGACGAGGCCGGGCAGCCGGTCGCCGGCCTCGAGCCGAAGGCGTTCCTGTACTGGTCCGCCGACAACCACTGCGGCGCGCTCTCGGGCGCCGAGCCGCTGACCGCGGCGACCAGCGCCGCCGACGGCCGCCTGGCGGTGGACGACGCCGACGCCGAGGTCGCCCTCGAGCTCCCCGAGGGGGCAGGCTGGGCGCTCGCCGCCGCCCTCGGCACCCCCTTCCCGCGCCGCTTCGTCGGCCACCTCCCAGCCGGCGAGACGACCCTCGTCCTCCACCGCTACCGCACGCGACCGCTGGCGCTGCGCTTCCTGCGCGACGGCCGGCCGGTCGCCGGCGCGACCCTGGTCGGGGCGCTCGACGACTGCTGCGGAGCGTGCTCGGGACCGCTCGCCGTCACCGACGCCGAGGGCTGGGCGCGGGTCGAGGGACTCCCGTACGAGCAGCTCCTGGAGGTCAGTCTCGAGGGCGGGGACGGCGCCGCCCTGTGGCGGGCCTCGCCCGGCGAGCTCCCGACCCAGCCGCAGTTGGTCGAGCTGGCCGCCGCCGGACCGCCCGGGCCGTGAGCCTGGTCGGGACCACGGTCGGCCACGTCCGCGTCGAGGCGCTCCTCGGCGAGGGCGGCATGGGCGCGGTGTACCGCGGCTTCGACCAGGCGCTCGAGCGGCCGGTCGCGGTCAAGACCCTGCGCGCCGACCGCCGGCTGGGGCAGGAGGGCCGGGCGCGCTTCCTGCGCGAGGCCCGGCTGCTGTCCCGCCTCGACCACCCGTCGATCTGCCGCGTCTTCGACCTGGTCGAGCGGCCGGAGGCCGACTGCCTGGTGCTCGAGCTGGTCGAGGGGCAGACCCTCGCCGCCACGCTGCGCGACGCGCCGCCGACCGCCACCGTCCTCGGCCTCTTCGAGCGGGTCGCCGAGGGGCTCGCCGCCGCCCACCGGGAGCGGATCGTCCACCGCGACCTGAAGCCCCAGAACGTCATGGTCACCCCCCAGGGCGAGGTCAAGATCCTCGACTTCGGCATCGCCCGCTCGCTCGCCGGCGGCCTGGTGCGCGCCCGTCCCCGCACCCCGCCGCCGCCTCCGACCTGGCCCGCCGCCGGCGACGGCACGGACCTCGACCGCGACGCCACGCGCGCCACCTCCGACGCGCCGGAGCCGGAGGCCGACCTCGGCGCGCCGGCGTTCGCGGCCGACCTCTCCACCCGCGAGGGCGCCGTCCTCGGCACGGTCCGCTACATGAGCCCGGAGCAGGCGGCGGGCGAGGAGGTCACCGAGGCGAGCGACCTCTACAGCCTGGGCGTGATGCTGCACGAGGCGCTGGCCGGCAGCTCGCCGTACGGGGCCTGCGAGGGGGTCGACCTGCTGCTCAAGGTCTACCGCGCCGAGGTCCAGCCGCTGGTCGGCGCCGACCCCGAGCTGGCGGCGCTGGTGCGCGACCTGGAGAGCATCGACCCCGGCTCGCGGCCGACCGCCGCGGCGAC